>JBEEIB010000368.1:0-4201 GCA_041167675.1 Verrucomicrobiota bacterium | reverse complement strand
GCCACCTCTTGGAGCGCCTCGGGTTTACCCTCATCCGATTCGATCGTGATTTGGATCTTGATCTTCATACCGCCTCCGTCTACTCCCAGAGCCATTCTTCATCGCCTTGCACATACTGCTTGAGTCGGCGGTTGAGCTTTCGTCGATCAAAACGATCAGGCCGGAACCGTTTGTACGTCTCCAGCCGATCAACTGCTTCTTCGAGAGCATCAACATCCCCGAGAAGGTCTCGAATTCTTTCGTGACCTTCAGAGTCAATGACACGACCTACGGCATCAGCAATCAGTTGGAGTTCATCCACGGGCGGATTCCAGCGGTGGTGGTCCATCTTCTCCATGTAGGCTTCCGGCCCGCCGCAATCTTCGGGCGGTGATGCACAAGCCCCACCAACGCAAACTGGATAGAGCTTCTTTTCGCAGACGGGCTGGATGCCTTCGAAGCGGATCTGATGTTGCCACAGATCGCCGAAATCATATTCGTAGAGAAAGCGCTCGTTAACGCGGAAATGGAATTGGGAAAGAAGTTCTTTCCTCGCGTCGGTCGTGAACGTGGTGCAGCCCATCCGGCTCACGCCGTACTCCTTGCCACGAATCACGAAACGGTGGAGGTGAAAGTCGCTCCAATCGAATGCGATCTGGAGCAGGTCGTGCAACATGGCGATGCTGCTGTCGCTGGGCACGTGCAGACGCCGCCATACAGGCGGGTTGATCTGGAGGAGCAGGATGTGGAGCTGGTAAATTTCGACGGGAGCGTTTGGCTGGACCATAGTAGACCGTCGTCGCCCTCTTCAGCCCCCGGTTTTTCCCGGTCTCTCTAGTCCTTATCTGCGGCACGCTCTGACCGCACCTTTAGGGCAGCAAGCCACCAGTCATGCGCGTCATACATGGCTCTTGGCTGATTGAGATTGAACGCAACCGCAGCAGGACCATTCTGCGTCTCTTCTGTTACGACTTCACAGCCGTTGCTCTTCTCAATGATCAGCCAGGTGTGGTAGGCGTGAATGCCCGTCCCATCTCCAAACCAGCCGAGACGGATATCAGGAACGAATTCGTTCACGCGGCTACTGACGGGGAATCCGAAAGTCTTCCACTTAAATTGGCTCTTCGGTCCGAGCCGATCCTCATCGGCATTCGTTATTTGAACATCGGCCGAATTGGAGTACCAACTTGGCCAGTCTTTCGCATTTACCAGATTGGACCAAATTACTTTGGCTGGAGCATTAATGAATATCTGGTTGTGAATAAAAGCATCGGTTTGTTTCGGTGAAAAGCCGTCCGGCCAGTGGATTAAATCACTCGCTTCATTGAGTTGCTTAATTGGTTGTTCCGTCGTGTCGCCGGCCTGCGCGGTCGTGGCCATGGGGTAGAAAAGGCCAAGACAGACGGCGACAAGTAAGCTCCGAGTACGGGTGGGATTCATAGTAGTCGGTTTCTTCAAGCTTGATTGCTGATGATTTGGGAAAGTCGTTCTCATCCGGCTCGATCCACCAGCTCCTGGAGGACGGTCTGCAATTCAACCTTTCCTTTGATAGTGCTGGCCTGACCGCCCTCGAAGTCGATCCAGCCTTCGTTGAATCCGTCCAGCATCTGTATGCGTGGCAATGGATGGAGCATTCCCTGTGATTCGAAAAGTGCCTGCCAGGTTTTACGCGGAACCACTTCAACGCGAACGGCGTGTCCGAGGATTTTTGCGAAGATAGTTCCGATCTCTTGGGGACTAACGCGTTTCGGCCCCTCCAACTCAACGACACGTTTGCCGGTCCAGTTCTGCTGAAGCAGTTCCGAGGCTACTTGGCCTATGTCTGCAGTGGCGACCATCGGCACCGGCTTGTCGAGAGGTTGCAGGAAGCTCGCAATCATCCCTTTGTCGCGGGCGGAAGCAACATCCCACTCTGCGTTCTCCATGAACCATCCGGGGCGAAGGAATGTGATTGGCATCGGTAGTTCACCGAGGGCTTGCTCCATCAGGGTACGCTGAGTTAACAGATTCGATTTCGTTGACTGTGCGCCGATGGTCGATAAGCAGACGACTTTGTTAGGGCGCGCCGATTCGAGCGCTGCTTTCACGGCAGCGATGACCGCGCGCGCCTCGGGAAAGCCCGGCCCCGGATCGAACTCCGAAGGGAACAAAATGAAAACTCCGTCTGTTCCGGTAAACGCAGCGGTCAGCGAGGCCGGATCCTGCATTTCCGCTCGAGCGATTTCGCAGCCTTGCGATGCCCAGAAGCGGCCTTTTTCGATATCGCGGATGACGGCGCGAACAGGTCGACGATCCGCGAGCAGAGCGCGAGCAAGCGCACCGCCTACTTTTCCGGTGATACCAGTGATAGCGTACATAGTGGTCCTCCCTAATTGGGGTTAGCGATCAGCGGGGGAGATACGCGCGCGCTGCATTTATAGACGAGATCCAGGCCAAACTCTTTTGTTTCTTGCATGCCTCTCATTTGCAGGGGAATCATAAACAATTCGAATAGAATAGCGCGATCGAATGAAACCTTTTTGTTATCACTCTTTCGATCTGCGACAATTAGTGTCCTTCGCGGAAATCGCCCGGGCCGGAAGTTTTCGGCAAGCGGCCAAAACGCTCCACATCGCGCAGCCCGCCTTGAGCCGGCAAATTAAACAGTTGGAAGCGGCACTCGGGATTTGCCTGTTCGATCGGGCTCCGCGTCGTCTGCACCTCACGATCGAAGGAAGAGAATTGGCCGGCCGGCTGCCTGTTCTCTTTTCCCAGATCGAGCATCTGACAGATGCGGTTAAGGGGGCGAATGCGGGAGGAACTAGCCACCTGCGAATCGGTGATGGGGGCGCGCTGACGACGGAGGTGATCGCCCCGGCTCTGAGACGCTTGCGTCAAGAATGGCCGAATTTGCGGCTTTCAAGTGTTCAAAATACTTCGGAAGGCTTTTTTCAGGATCTACTTGAGAATAGGATCGACTGTGCTTTTCCCGCTCTGGAATCAAAAGGTAACGAACTGATCAGTCATAAGCTTTGCAGATTGGAAATCGGCCTGGTTCTCCCGCCGGGTCATCGGTTAGCCGACCGGTCAGAAATTCGTTTTGAACGACTAAGAAACGAACGCTGGATATTGCCGCCGCGCGACGCGAATCCGGTTCTATACGATGAACTGATTAGCTGTTGCCATAAGGCCGGATTCACGCCCGATGTAATCGCTGAAATGACGCAACGGCCCAAAGTTGTCGCTCAGGTCGCATGTGGCATCGGCATCGCCACTTTGGTTAAAACGATGTCGCACCTCTGCATCGGCGGTACAACCTTTCATCGCTTGATCCGGCCAACCCCGATGCTCGAATGCTATCTTGTTTATCGCAAAAATCCTTCATCGCCACTTCTGAAATGTTTCATTTCGGCCTGCCTAGAATTAGCCAGAAATTTTCGGTATGGAAACGATAAAATTGCCCGAGGGGCATAGTGGGGACGGGTCATCTATCTCCGGGGCGCTGGCCACTAGACGGCATCCTTTAGGCGCTAGACGAAACTCGTTTGCTTCGAAGACGCAGGATTCGTTTCATTGTAACCGTCCTAGGCAGAATCGTTGAGTTGCCGAGAGAATCCCCGTAACCTACTGAGCACAATTTTCTTTGGGACAGAAAATGAGAGGATTCCGGAGTAGGCTCCCATATATGGAAACGACGACAGAACGCGATAACCTTCGCTATACGAAGATACCCCTCACGGATGGATCCGGTATGATCCCTGCCCTCGGTTTTGGCACGCTGATCCCCGACCCCATCGACACCAAAAACGCAACCAGGGTCGCGCTGGAAGCAGGATTTCGTCAATTCGATTCCTCAGAACGATACCGAAACGAAAAAGAGGTAGGCGAAGCCATACAGGAGGTGTTCAAGGAGGGGAAGATTAAGCGAGAAGACGTGTTTATTGCCACGAAACTCTGGAATAACAACCACCGTCCTGAACGTGTCAAACCCGCTTTCGAGGCGAGTCTAAAGCGACTCCAACTCGACTACGTCGACCTCTATTTAATCCCCACCCCGTTTGCCTTTCAACCTGGGGACGAGCAAGACCCGAGGGACGAGATCGGCAAGGTGATTTATGATGATGGGCTGACGTTACTGGATACATGGGGAGCTTTGGAGAGTCTTGTCGACGAGGGCAGATGTAAGAGGATGTTTGAAAAGCCTCATATTGGAGCCAGGCGGTTGAGCATAAGGCGTGTTGCA
>JBEEIB010000367.1:0-3089 GCA_041167675.1 Verrucomicrobiota bacterium | reverse complement strand
CTCGGCAGACAGATCAACGCGTAGTCGCGAGCGGCTCAACGGGCCGCTTCAGCGCGTTGAGAGCATGGCCCGGCAGCACCGACGCGATCGGCAATATTCGTGGCGGCTCGTGGCCTCAATGGCGGACGCGACCTCACCGTCAAGTGCCTCGTCGCACCGACTCTGCCTTCGTCGCGACCAGGACATCAACGCCGCCCCATTCCTGGACGACTCGTGCGACCATTGCCCCGACCGCTTCCTGGTCGCGGACATCGACCTCGATCCCCAAAGCGGTGCCACTCGCCGCCTCGATCTCGGCGACGGTGCTGTCGGCGGTCATGTCCTTCGCCTCGGCCTCGAACTCCTCGTACGAGCGCAAGTTTAGGTCGGCGACCGCGACTTTGGCTCCCAGCGCGGCGAGCCGCTTTGCGTAGGCACGTCCGAGACCCCGTGCTGCACCCGTTACGATCGCGACCTTTTCATCGAGCTTGCCCATGATGGTCCTCTTTCGCTTGCCCGTACCGGTGATGCCTGTCGAAAGATCGAAATCCGGATTACCGTCTGCCGTGCTCACGCGTCGTTGCCCGTTCTCGTCGATTTTCGGCCCGATGGCGATATCGGTGACATCGAGCGACGACACGACTTTGAACTTTGAGCCGCCCGAAGTCCGCCGCACGTGAAACCACATTGGGCACACTATGGACCCGATGCCGCCTCACTGAGCAGGCGGCTCGACTGGCGGGCAACATGATGGTTTCGGCAGCGTCGGGATTTCTCACTGAAACATGAGCCCGCAGCGCTGCGGAGTAGGTTTCTTATTGTGGGGCATTTCAGACAAATATTTTCCATCGTGACGCGTAATGGACGTGGTCCACCACGCTTTCGGGACGCACAAGGCGTTATGTTCGTTCCGTTCATTAAGAAATATTGAGAGGCTATTATGAGGACTTCCGTAAAACGTAATCTGGAACCACAACAGCCGGAGCCCCAAGAGCCGAAATCTCCACCAGTCCCTCTTGAATCTCTTGAAGACATCGCCTGGGAGCTTTGGTTACTAATCGAACTTCTTGCGCCCGTTCGGCGCAGATTACCGAACACCGCTTCGCAAAAGCTGGTCGATTACGTCAAAGACCGGCTGATCGCAAAAAGTGTCGCCTTAGCAAAGTGGAAGAAGGCCCGCCCGGAATTGTTCCCAGACTCCCCAATTCGGGCTCGGGACGTGCTGCCGGGCGAGAACTGGATTTTCCCGGACCACCGGACCTTGGCGGAAGTGATCGAGGCCGAGCGAAATCCGGCCATGGTGCTCTAGAAGGCTTCCTGATCCTCTGCTCGGTTCCACGTTCCACGCGAAGCGATTCCGATTTGTTCGTCTGGGACCGCAGGGGATTGGAAGCGGCAAGGGTTCGCTTGAATTTAGAGCAGTCTGAACGGCCACTTCCTGTCGGTAGTCTCGAAACGGCTAGGATTCGACCCGCGGGAGCGTGGCTGACGGGCCTTGGGGTATGATCGCACGATGGATAACAGAACCAAATTATTATTAGATGGCGAGATCATGACGCCAGAGCAGCACCAGACGTTCAAAGAGATGCTTTTGCGTCTGCTGGACGATCCTCAAATTCAGCAGAAGATCGGCGCTTTCCTGCGCCATTCGGGTCTGATTAGATCAACCGGTATAAATGTCCCTCAGCGTTGGTATCCCTAATCGCGGGGCGGCAGATTAGCGCCACCTTACTGAACGCATTAAACCCTCGTTTTGGAACCGGGCGAAGTCAGATCGGCATTGGGTGTCGCCGTGTCGGCGTCGCGGAGATTTTTCCTCGCGACACCTCCGCCACGGGTCCAGCCAAGCGTGTTGCTATTCGTCGTTGAGATGCTTTAGATGAGCTTCGTAGCGGAGAGCAGGGCATTCAAGGTGTCCTGGCTGCCGCAGGTTGAAGAGCTATTTATTGTGGGCTATTGACTGCGGGTAGAGAGGAAGACAAGATCGACTGGATCGCTCGCAGCAAGTTGTCGAGAATTATCGGTTTAGCAATATAGGCGGCGCATCCGGCTTCCAGGGCTCTCTTTTCATCCCCTGGCATTGCAAAAGCGGTTACGGCAATGATCGGAATGGCCTTGGTCTGATCATCTTGTTTGAGCAGACGGGTCACGTCGAGCCCACTGATGTCCGGCAATCTAATATCCATCAAGATCAAATCAGGTTGTTTGTTACGAGCCAGGTCGATCGCCTCCCGACCCTCCGGAGTCTGCAATATTTCGTAGCCGTGAGCCTTTAGAAGCTGATTCAATAGGATCAAACCTATCTGATTGTCCTCGACGACCAAGATTCGCTTCCGATTCGTGTTTTCTTGATGGTCTAGAGTTTTGCCCCTCTCGGCTGCGTCCGGGCACGTACTCATTGGAATCTACCCAAAAATCTTCCAAAATAATTCAACTAAAATGCTAATTTTTAATTAAGGAGGAGACCGTGCGCGAGGGTGAAATCATATTCAAATGAAGCCGACGTTTGTGGCACTCGACCAGTAAAGCCAATCCGCCAGTCTGTCTTTGGGTAGACCTGTTACTGAGATTTTTTCGACGCTGCCACGTCATCCTGCCGACAAGCGGCGGAGCACCTCATAGCCGATAGTCGCTCCGCGAGACATTGATCCAGTTCCACGTTAACTATTTACCTATTGACATAATCGGTTACATTTTGTCATAAACCCGACCAGCCACTTACCCGACCAGCCACTTACCCGACCGAGGCAACCAGGCAGGCGGCAATTTCTCCAGGCTCACACGATTTTCCGTACTAGAGCGGGGTGGACGGATCTCGTCAGGACCGTCCTCGCGTTCGCCAAGCGCCCAACACACGTAGAGCGCTAGTAATTGGTCTTGCTGTTAACTCTCAGGTTTTTGGACAGCGATGGCTGCACTGACCTCTGCCGACGATCTCTCTGACCCAAATGCAAAGGAAACTTGGAGATGAACGCTGGTTATTTTGAACAGATTTCGGATTGCTGGTCGCCGGAAGAGCAACCTGCCACGTATTATCGAACAACAGCGGCGCGAGCCCGGAAGCTCCAGGCAGACGCCACCACGCCCAGAGTGAAACAGTATCTCGACAC
>JBEEIB010000366.1:0-11180 GCA_041167675.1 Verrucomicrobiota bacterium | reverse complement strand
GGCCTACGGGTAAGAGGGAAATACTCTCGACCCGCGTTGACCCTGTTACGGCGCGGAAGCTACGGGATGAAGCCGAGCGTCAATGCGTCGGAGTGGGGCACATTATAGACCAGATAGCCAAGGGTCTGAAGTGATCCGCCTCTAGTGAGGAATGTGCGCCCCGGTCATGGCTTCGGCCGCCCGTATAAGGAGAGATTGGGGGAACTGATTACTTACCAGTCTTAACAATAGAATACGTCTTTACTCCTTTGCGGTCCAGCAAAAGAAGCAGGCTCGTTTTTCCTTTTTGCTCTGACAAAGCTTTCTGAAACGCGTCGAGATTAAGTACAGCGGTTCGACCCACCTCCGTTATCACGTCTCCCGGTTGTATGTCAGCCACCGCCGCCGGGCTGTTAGGGGCCACATCTGTCACCACAACCCCAGTATCGGATTTCAATGCCAGTTCTCGCTGCAAATCTGGGGTCAGATCCTGTACTTCGACTCCAAAGTTAGTGTTGCTGCTTTGCGGTGGCGGCGTCGCCGCCGGCGGGGCGGAGGCCTGCCCAGTTTCTGCCGGAAGCTCTTCCGTTTTTACCGCAAGAGTAAGCTTCTTGCCGCTCCGCCAGATTCCAAGATTTACCTGGTCACCTACCTTCTTCTTTAAGATTTCATACTGGAGTTCTCTCGCTGAAGCCACGGACACTCCATCAACTTCGGTGATGACGTCAGCCGGTCGTAGATCGCTTTTCGCGGCCGGAGTATCGGCTTGAATTGTCCGAACAACGACTCCTTTGTCCACTCCTTTGAACAGATCTCCTCGATTTTGCTCGGTGAGCGATTCGATAATGATACCGAGCCATGGACGGACGATCCGCCCATTGTTGATTAGTTGGTCGCTGACCTGCTTGGCCAGATTGCTCGAGATCGCAAAACCGAGCCCACGATTTAGACCGTGGATCAGCGTATTCATGCCGATCACTTTGGAGTCGATATCGCAAAGTGGACCTCCGCTATTGCCAGGATTGATCGCTGCGTCCGTTTGGATGTAATCCTCGTACTTGTCGGCCAAAAGCTCGTTCCTGCCCTTCGCGCTGACCACTCCAGTCGTGAACGTGTACTCGAACTTGTAGGGCGCACCAATTGCACAAACCAGTTGCCCGACTTTGACCTCGTCACTATTCCCAAGTTCTACAACTGGCAAATTGCTGGCTTCAACCTTGATGACCGCGATATCCGTTCGATCGTCGGAGCCAACCACCTTTGCCGTGAGCACGCGTCCATCCTTGAATTTCACCTGGATCCGGTCGGCCCCATCGATGACATGATTATTCGTGAGAACATATCCGTCGGATCGGATCACGAATCCCGAACCTTCGCTTTGATCCGGTTGTTCGCTCCCTTCGTCTCCCTTCGGAGTCTTAAAGAAAAAGTCAAAGCCCTCGAACGGGTTGTTCCCGTTATTGGCTTGCGCACTCTTCGCCACGTCGATGACCACCACGGTGGGTGATACCCGGTCGTAAACTTGTTCGAACGCTTCGTTGAGCTGATGGACGAGATCTTTTCCCGCATTTGCGCCGCTAGTCTGCCCGGCCACCGGGACAACGGCGGACAATCCGCTCAACGAGAGCAACAGAGCGCGTACAACGACGATCCTCATATTCAAATCTTACCCAATGCGTTTTCGCAAATCCATCGGTCCCGCTCGTGCCGATCGTTTAGCGAGTCCGATACGAGATAAGGCGATTTGCTTGCGAAACAAGGAGAAACTTTCCGGCTAATTGACAACCCCCCTCGGCCACTTAAAATGTACCAACTAGTCAACAAATCATGTATCATTTAGCTGAAACCGCTGACAAGCGGTTTGTCTCCCACGCGCCAGGTCACTGGCCCGAGGTCGATCCAAATCTCTGGAACGACTGGAAATGGCAACTCAAAAATCGGGTCACGACTCTCGACCAGCTAGCCGGCAAAATCGATCTCGCCAGCGAAGAGCGGGCCGGTGTGCTTTTCTCCGGGAACAAACTTGCTCTCGCGGTAACCCCTCACTTCTTCAATCTCATCGATCCCGCCGACCCGGATTGCCCCATCCGACGGCAAATGATCCCGCGGATCGAGGAATCCGTTTCGTCTCCGCTCGAAATGGCTGACCCCTGCGGCGAAGATAGCAATATGCCGGTACCAGGATTGGTGCACCGCTATCCGGACCGAGTTCTGTTTCTGGTGACTGATCGATGTGCCTCCTATTGCCGTTACTGCACGAGAAGCCGGGTCGTCAGCGGTGTGGGAGAACAAGAGCTTCATACCGACTTTGAGGAGGTCTACCGTTATTTAGAGGCCCATACCGAGGTGCGCGATGTCCTGCTCTCCGGCGGAGATGCCCTCCTGTTTTCCGACGACAAACTGAAAGGAATTTTGCAGCGCCTTCGTGCGATTCCGCACATAGAATTTTTGCGGATCGGTACGCGCGTACCGATCTTTTTGCCTCAACGGATTACGCCCGAACTCTGTCAGATGCTTCAGCAATTTCATCCTCTTTGGATGAGTGTGCACGTCAATCATCCGCGCGAATTAACTCTTGAAGTCAAAGCTGGACTCGAGCGTTTGGCGAATCATGGCATTCCTCTAGGCAACCAAAGCGTTTTGCTCAGAGGAGTAAACGACGATGTCGAAGTGATGCGGACATTAGTCCACAAGCTTCTGCGTTGCCGGGTTCGACCGTATTATCTCTACCAGTGCGACCTGATCCATGGATCCGCTCACTTGCGTACTTCGGTCGCGAAAGGCATCGAGATTATTGAAGGACTCCGCGGCCATACCTCTGGGTATGCCATTCCTCAATTTGTGATCGATGCTCCCGGCGGTGGAGGCAAGGTGCCGATTAATCCCGGGTACGTTTTGTTTCACGATCAGGAAAAAATCGTGATTCGGAACTATGAAGGAAAAATCTTCGAGTATCCGGAGCAGGGCCAACCGGCGACTTCGTTTCGCCACGAACCGGTCGACGAATTCCTCTTCTCCTAATTGGGAGGGCGCGGGTTTTCGGTAGAGACGCGCTCCGGCGCGTCCATGAGTTTTTCGGTAGGGATGCGCTCCTGCGCGTCCGCGGACGCCGTATTTTGCATTCACTACCCGATCCGGGCTAACTTACTTAAATGGCGGGAATTGTTGTTCGACCGAGATCACGGATCTTTCACGGTCACGATTGGATTTACCAAACCGAGATACTGAAAACTTTTGGTGACCCGGAGCCCGGGGACGTGATTTCAATCAAAGACGGTCGGGATCGGCTATTGGGTAGTGCAATCTATAATCCTCGGTCTCAAATCGTGGCCCGGCGATTTTCCCGGCAACGCCAGGATCTCGATCGCGATTTCTTTCTCCGGCGTTTTGAACAAGCCGGGACTTTTCGCAGGAAATGGCTGAATGACCGGAATCCTGGCCGATTGGTCTGGAGTGAAAGCGACGGACTTCCAGGCTTGATAGTCGACCGGTATGGGTCGCACCTCGTCGTGCAGACATTGACCCTAGCCATGGACCAGCGCAAAAACCTGATCGTCGAGGCGCTCCAGCAGCTATTCTCGCCGGCCTCGATTGTCGAGCGCAATGATGTACCGGTACGCAAAGCGGAGGGACTTCCTTTGGTTGCCGGCTTACTCTTCGGCCAGATTCCCGAGGTTTTGCAAATCGATGTCGCCGGGTCGAGTTTTCAAATCGATCTGCAGAGTGGACAAAAGACCGGTTTCTACCTGGATCAGATCGACAACTATGCTGAGGTCGCTCGACTAGCGGGAGGCAAGCGGGTACTTGATTGTTTTTCTAACCAGGGCGCATTTGCCCTCGCGTGCGCCCGAGGCGGTGCGGCTAGTCTGACCGCTGTGGAGAGCAACGAGGCTCTCACCCGGGCGATCGAGCAAAATGCTCAATTGAACGGCGTTCAAATTGATGCACGAAACGACAACGTTTTTGATTTTCTCACCGCACAGATCGGGCAGGCAGCGCAGTACGATCTGATCGTGCTTGATCCTCCATCATTTGCGAAGTCGCGCGAGTCTCTGAACAGCGCTTGGCGCGGTTACAAAGAAATTCATCTCCGCGCCCTTCAGCTCCTTTCGGATGAAGGGTTGCTTGTCACTTTTTCCTGTTCCCATCATGTATCGCGACAGATGCTGATCGAAGTTGTGGTCGAAGCGAGCATTGATGCCAAACGGCATTTACGAATGATAAAATCACTCGGCCAACCTTTGGATCACCCGATCCTACCGCATCTGCCGGAAACAGAGTATCTGAAGGGCTTCATTTTTCAGCGTATGCCCGGAAGATAGGAGCGCCGGTAACGCCAACACGCCGACATCGCCGACAATGCCGAAACGGTCTTTGGTAGCGGCGACTGTCCTACCGAAGTCAAAACGTGTACCGGGTCGAGAATACTGATCCGCAAGCAATCAAGCGAAACTCAACATTAAGCGCAGTCGCCACCGCGTGGTTCGCGAAAATTGCGGCCAAATGCCCGAGAACGCCGACACGCCGACACGCCGACATCGCCGACATCGCCGATAGCGCCGACAACGCCTCTCAACGCCGGTCATCTGTCATTGGCTTCGACCCGTCATCCCTCTTGGCTATTGGCTATTGATATGATAGGAACGTTGTCAGCCAGCTTTCTGTTGCAGCCAGTTCCGGTTGCAGGAATTATGGAAGCGAAATGTCGGATAGTATGAAAGAGCCCTTTCTCGATCTCCGCGGAGGTGAAAATTCATCTTCCGACGAGCTCGATAATCAAGTACAGCGAGCCCAAGAACAGCTGCTGCAGCTTAAACGGCAGCAGGAGGCGATAGAAAAACAAAAGAGAGAACTCGAAGAGCTAAGCCGCAAGCAGGATCAGCTGGAAAAAGGACGAGCGGAGATGATTGAGAAATTGAGCCGCTCTATCGTGGTCATTGAACGTCAAACGTACGATGCCGAAAAACGGGTCGAACAACTGAAAAGCTCGGCGGTCTCCTTTTCTCAACATCTGCGCGCACTCGAGCGAATCGATCCCAAGGCTTGGCCAAACGAAGATCTTCACAAGGAACTCAGCAAGTCGCTGAGTTCGGTAGACGATGCTCGGGTTGAATACAACAAGTCCATTCCCAAAATAAACGCCGGATCCGAAGATGAAGTCATCGACCCACCTGCCGCGAATGACTACAGCGAGTACTTACCGGAAGAAAGCAATTTTGCAGCATGGTTTAAACGCGGGCTGGCATTTACGCTCCCGCTAATTCTCTTTGGCCTGATCGCGCTAATTGTGTTTATCGTGTTTCACTTTGCCCTCTTGAAGTGATGACCCGCAAACGCCTATCTGGATCTCCCATAAAAGCCAAAAAGGATGAATTGGCTAAACAGGAAGCGGATCTTCGCCGGCAGATGGAAGATCTTGAGCAGATCATCGCCGAAGCGCCAAAAATCGCGGAAGCCGAATTGGAGCGTAAGAAACAGGAGCAGATAGCGCGTGCTTCGACTCGCAGAAGTCCGCTCGACTCTCCCGATATCTTGGAAGATGTACGCCATGAGACCGAATTGTTCACCGAACGGCGCCACCGGCCTCGGCGAGCTCAGCGTAGAGCGGCGCGAATGCGGCTCCTTATCCTGGTTTTGACCGTCGTTATTCTGGCCGGTTTGGTCATTTTTCTGGCCATCCATTTATTCAACCGGCTGTAGCTTGAAGCTCTCCTCCTTCGTTCCTGGCGGCCCTGATTTGGTACAAGGGCGAAAACCTCGGCGCATTTGGTAGATACGCTCTTTCGGTACGCATCCCGATGCGCCGGGTTTGAGCCATACATTACCCGCTGATAATTGGTGTTTCGGTACACGACTGGATTGAGGCAGGTTTTCGCCCGACCGGACGAGGTTCCCTCCTGGATCGGAACGATTCTTAACAATATTTGTACCTCCTGATTTTTGATTGTACTAATCACCCTGTCATGAGCTCCACGAAATTTGACGTTCAGTATGTAGCTGAGCTGGCACGCATTAACCTGACTCCGGAAGAGATCAATACGTTCCAATCTCAACTCGGTCATGTCCTGGAACATGTCGAAAAACTGAACCAGCTCGATCTAATGAATGTCGAGCCGACCGCCCATAGTTTTCCGATTTACAATGTGTTCCGCGAAGACCGGGAGCAACCGAGTCTGCCGCGTGACCTCGCTCTCGCCAACGCGCCGCGTCAAGCGCACGGGCTTTTTATCGTAACCAAAGTCGTGGAGTAAAGCTGTGGAAATCACTTCACTCACCCTTCATGAGACTCGTGACCTCCTGAAGTCGAAACAAGTTTCGCCCCGTGAGGTAGTCGAGGCTCTTTGTCAGCGGATCGAAAAGATCGACCCCAAAATTCACGGATATTTGTCTTACGACCCGGAGAAGGCGCTCGCCGATGCCGCCAGGGCGGATATCAATTTGCCTTTGGCTGGTGTGCCGGTTGCAATCAAAGACGTTATCAGTGTCGCTGGGCATCCGTGTGGCTGCGCATCAAAGATCCTGGAAGGCTACGTTGCTCCGTACGACGCAACCGTTATCAGTCGACTGAAGCAGGCCGGCGCGATTCCGTTTGGACGCGCTAACATGGACGAATTTGCGATGGGTTCTTCCACTGAGAATTCAGCCTTTGGCCCAAGCAGAAATCCTTGGGACACCGAAAGAATTCCGGGCGGCTCCAGTGGTGGTTCGGCGGCAGTCGTTACTGCCGATGAGGCTTTCGTCGCGCTTGGCTCCGACACCGGCGGATCAATTCGTCAGCCTGCGGCTCTATGCGGCTGCGTCGGACTTAAACCGACTTATGGCCGCGTTTCCCGATTCGGTTTGGTGGCCTTCGCCTCTTCGCTCGATCAGATCGGACCGCTAACCAAGGACGTCGAGGATGCGGCCTTGTTGATGAATGTCATTGCGGGACCTGATCCGGCCGATTCAACTTGCCTGGACGAACCCGCCCCGGATTATACCGCGGAGTTAGGGAAGGGAGTTAACGGGTTGCAGCTTGGGTTGCCGAAGGAATATTTCATCGAAGGTCTCGACTCACAGGTCGAGCAACGGGTCCGCGAGGCCGTGCACCACCTCGAGAAGCTCGGCGCGAAAGTGGTCGATATTTCGTTGCCGCACACCGAACACGCGCTGAGCACCTACTATCTTATCGCTCCGGCTGAGGCCTCGGCCAACCTGGCCCGATTCGATGGAGTGCGTTACGGATTCCGCGCGCGTGAAATCAATAGTTTGCTCGAGCATTACGGCAAAACTCGAGAGGAAGGGTTTGGAGCGGAGGTGAAGCGCAGAATCATCCTCGGAACCTATGCGCTCAGTTCTGGATATTACGACGCCTTTTATCTGAAGGCGCAGAAAGTACGAACTTTGATTCGTCGCGATTTTAGCGACGCCTTTGCCCAAGTCGACGCGATCGTCTGCCCAACTTCACCGACGCCGGCATTTAAATTGGGAGAGCGCACGGCCGACCCACTCAGCATGTATTTGGCCGATGTCTTTACCCTGGCAGCGAACATGGCCGGAATCTGTGGAATCAGTATTCCGTGTGGTTTTGCGACATCTGAGGGGAAGCAACTTCCGGTCGGCTTACAGATTTTAGGAAAAGCTCTCGACGAGGCCACTATCTTACGCGTTGCCCACGCCTACGAGCAAAGTACCGAGTGGCATCGAGTGAAGCCGAAACTATGAATTGCGGATTTCGAAATACTGTTTGGATCCGCGGTTCGCATTCCGCAATTCGCACTCCGCGTTCCGCATTTTAATTACTCTTCTTTACCCTCTGAGTTCCTGAGACTAGCCAAGACGGTTAGGTCTTCTAGCGTCGTTGTGTCACCGGTTACTTGGCCGCCGGCGGCCACCTCTTTCAGGAGCCGTCTCATAATTTTGCCGCTACGGGTCTTCGGCAATGCCTCGGCAAAACGAATATCATCCGGCTTGGCGATCGAGCCGATAACGGTTCCCACATGCTGCCGAAGCTTGTCCCGCAGTTCCGGCGATGCCGTTTCTCCTTGCTTAAGCGTGACGAAACAGACCAATGCTTGGCCTTTGATTTCGTCCGGTCGTCCGACCACCGCCGCCTCGGCCACGCAGGCATGGCTGACCAGTGCGCTCTCAATCTCGGAAGTCCCCAACCGATGACCGGCCACGTTCAAAACATCATCGATGCGACCGACAATCCAGAAATATCCATCTTTGTCCCGTCGCGCTCCGTCGCCGGTAAAATACATCCCCTCGTACTCGCTCCAGTATGTTTTCCTATAACGCTCTTCGTCCCGCCAAATGGTCCTTAACATGGAAGGCCAAGGTTTCCGAATAACCAATTTACCGCCCCGGTTGGCCTCTACTTCCTTTCCCTTTTCGTCGACGACCGCCGCGTCGACTCCGAAAAACGGGACCGTTGCGCTGCCCGGTTTGCACGGTATGGCCCCGGGTAGGGGAGTGATCATGATGGCGCCAGTCTCCGTTTGCCACCAAGTATCAACGATTGGACAACGACCGCCGCCAATCACCGTGTGATACCACATCCACGCCTCTGGATTGATCGGTTCACCGACTGTTCCCAGCAGTCGCAGCGAAGAAAGGTCGTGCCGATTAGGATATTCATCTCCGGCTCGGATAAACGCGCGAATCGCAGTCGGTGCCGTGTAGAAAATGGTGACTCCGTGATCTTCAATCAATTTCCAAAAACGATCCGGTTCCGGCCAGTTCGGAGCCCCTTCGTACATCAAAACCGTTGCGCCGTTGCTGAGCGGCCCGTACACGACATAGCTATGGCCGGTGATCCAACCAACATCCGCACTGCACCAATAAATATCCTCCTCGTGTAGATCGAAAACGTATTTCGTGGTGATCGTCGTACCGAGCAGGTAACCGCCACTGGTGTGGAGGATTCCTTTCGGCTTACCGGTCGAGCCGCTGGTGTACAAAATAAATAGCGGATGCTCGGAATCGACATATTCCGGTTCACAATGTGGCTCCACATCCTCCATTTCTTGATGCCACCAGAAATCACGTCCCTCCTGCATGGAGATTTCATTGTTGGCCCGCCGAAAAACGATGACTCTTTCGATCTGCTCGTTGTCAACTAACGCTTCATCGACGTTCTTTTTGAGAGCGACGACGCTGCCTCGCCGATAACCACCGTCCGCCGTAATTACCATTTTCGCTTGGCTGTCGTTAATTCGGTCCCTGATCGCTGCGGAGCTAAAACCTCCAAAAACAACCGAGTGGATCGCACCGATTCGAGCGCATGCCAGCATGGCAATCGCCGTCTCCGGGCACATCGGCATATAAATGAGGATCCGGTCGCCCTTCTCGATTTGGCTTCTCCGGAGAACGTTGGCAAACTTACAAACTTCCCGATGCAGCTGTTTGTAAGTAAGGGTTCGCTTCTCACCGGGTTCACCTTCCCAGATGATGGCCGCCTTATTGCGCCGCGGTCCGTCCAAATGCCGGTCCAGGCAGTTTTCCGAAACGTTCAACTTGCCTCCGACAAACCATTCTGCAAAAGGCGCCTTCCACTTCAAAACCTCATCCCACTTTTTGTGCCAGAGCAGCAGCTCCTCGGCTTGCTGGCCCCAAAACTTTTCCGGGTTCTTAATCGATTTGCGATAAAGCTCTTTGTATTCGTCAAAATCGGAAATCAGGGCGTGCTTCGCAAAAGACTTGGAAGGCTTGAAAACTCGATTCTCAACGAGATGAGATTCAATGTGGCTGCTCATGGGAGGATTCGAATGTCTGCATTTTGCCTGCGATTAAACCAAAATTAATTCGAAACTATGCTCCTATTCATAAACTGGAAGCTCGCGAAGTGCCAGCCTACGAAACGTGGATGACGGGAAGCGGATAGCGAAGTCGAAGTTCTTGATCCAACATAATTTCTACGTGATGCAGTCCATATTGTTGGAATTGCACGCCGGTGAATAGATTGACGTTGGTGACGTGGCCTTCCAGTTCCTTTAATTCAAAATCGATCTGCGACTCGGCCAGCACATGTTGATCGTCCACCCCTACGATTCGGGCATTTTGACGGAAACGCCCGAATCCGCTGCACCACCGCGTCCAGACACAAAGCTTGAGCAATGCGACCGGCAACATCCGAGCCGGGATCAGATTAATTATCCCGATTAGTGTCTGCATGCCGTTGACTTCTTGTCGGACATCTTCACAGATGACGGACGCTTGCAAGTCAGGCAGCACGCTCTCAGGATCCAACATCGGAAAAGTCGAATCGCTAGACCGCCGCTTCCCCTCGCTCGTCGGTTCGTATCCGAATGACTTCGTCGATCGAGATCACAAACACCTTTCCATCTCCGATCTTCCCAGTTCGAGCGGTCTGAACGATTGTTTCTACTGCGCGCTGGACCCGGTCGTCAGACACTACAATCTCAAACTTCACTTTTGGCAGGAAATCGACGGTATATTCACTGCCGCGATAGATTTCCGTATGGCCTTTTTGTCGCCCGAATCCCTTCACCTCACTGACGGTCATCCCCTCTATCCCAATTTCCGTAAGGGCCTCTTTGACGTCCTCCATTTTAAAGGGCTTGATGATCGCCTCGATTTTCTTCATGTCCGCCTCAAGTTGGGGTAGCGTTCGCAAAATTGCAAGGTTAGAGCGGACTGTTCCCTACTCGAGCCTTTGGAGAACGGATCAGTTCGCGGCATCGTCTTTGGTAGCGGCGATTAGCCTGCCCGACATAGCCTTGATATTGGGTTGCATTGCTTTCACGAAGACGACGTCGGATCCCCTCGCAAGTTAAACGCGAGCCGGTCCGTATATTTTGGCCGACAGGAATTAACGGAGACAGGCCAAACGGTAGCGGCGACTGTCCCTCCGAAAGTCAAGCGCGAGCTGAAGGAAATGCGTTGAACGAGAGGAATCAAACGAGCCCGACCATTGAGCGCAGTCGCCATGGTCCGGTTCGCGAATCGCGGTCACCCGTCGTTGTCGAGGTGCGCCGAACGCCAAACGCCAAACGCAGCCACACGATGGCGACTGCAGTTTGTGGTAGCGCGATAAGAGCAGTTTCGGATGAGCTCTGGGGTTTCGTGAAGATCAAGCCTGTAGCAGGACAGTCGCCGCTGATATCAGTGTCGCAGTTATTCGTGACCGAGCGAGGCGATCCTGCACAGCAAGGCGGAGGGAGGTTGTGAATAACTGCGCCGCAGGCGAGAATTTCGCC
>JBEEIB010000365.1:0-4591 GCA_041167675.1 Verrucomicrobiota bacterium | reverse complement strand
GGTTATCGCCTTCACAATACGTGAACAGATGAGCAATCGCTTTGAGACGGCCTTCCTCGACTCGGTGATACTGCGGTAGGTGATGGAAGTCGTGTTGCACGACGTGCCTCAACGTCTCCATCCATTCCTCTTGTTGGTCGGTCTGGAAGACGCAGCACTGAGAAACCCGCGTGGGCCGACATTCTGACTGTGTTCTTAACACGGACTTATCAATATCCAGTGAGGT
Source organism: Verrucomicrobiota bacterium (assembly GCA_041167675.1). GTDB lineage: Bacteria > Verrucomicrobiota > Verrucomicrobiia > Chthoniobacterales > JAFAMB01 > DASTDH01. The sequence goes on along the minus strand of JBEEIB010000365.1, from coordinate 4,365 downwards.
CGGGTGGCAGTTTGACTCCGACGTCGCTTACTTCGTGAAGAGTTGGAGTCACGTCGGAGAGCACTGCACGTCGACGGCTCTTGCGGTGATGCCAGCCTTGCTGGCGTTAAAACAGTGGCTGCTTCGTCCGTTCAAGCACAAGCTGCCGCCCTTGACGGATTTTCTGTTCGCTCGTTACATCATCCGTTCGTAACGATTTTCACCCTATAACCACAATTCAGACTGGTAAAAAATGCGCCGACCGATTCCGGGCGGTAGGGTTATTCACACTCCGCCCCAGGAGCTTTGACCATAGACTTTCCGAACGGATTGCCTAGAGGGTGTATCCTCTAAATGGCGCACTAGGTTCGCCTCAAAAGCCTTGAGTACTTTACCTCAGTTGCGATGCCGTCGTCCGAGTATAATCGGCGCACACGCTGCGACACGGTTCGGCCGCTTTCTGCAGCTCATTCGTCCGCCGCGTCGATTTCAAGCTGCATCAGGTCGGCATAGTTTTGCCGGCGGCGAATGAGCTGATGAGTTTTTCCGTGCACCAATACCTCCGCCGACAGCGGTAGCGGTCGGGAGTTGTAATTTGATGCCATGGAAAACCCGTGCACCAGCGCTCATAATTGCGAGCAAATCGCCTGCCTTGGCGTCAGCGATTTCACGATCCAATACAATGAAGTCGCCGCTCTCGCAGACTGGGCCAACGACATCGGCGCGAATCTTGTTCGCACTTTCATTGAAAGGAACGATTTCGTGGTACCCTGGTGAAGGGCCGGGCGATAAATCATTCATGCCGACATCCACAATAATGAAAACCTTGTTTGGAGTTTTCTTGCAGTAAAGAACTCGAGTTAAGAGAACTCCGGCGTTTCCGACCAGGAAGCGACCCGGCTCAAGCACCACTCGCATTCGTGGCGGTGGTAGCCGAGGGACAATGCTCTCCACTTTCCAGCGATCCCTGTAAAACAATCCCGATCCTGAAGAACTGGGTTCCGAAGCGGTCGCGCAGATGTTGTGGGACCGGAACAATTTTATCGATCGTATCGGCAACTGGCTTAGGCTCGGTGATCTGCGAATCGATGTGCGTTTGCAAGCCCTTGAGCTCTAAATGTTTCAGTGTAGAAGTAGTCGATTATCTGATAGCCAATAATTGTCACGAGATGTCGAGAGAGATCCGGCTTAACAGACGATCAGGCTCTGAAGTCGTGACCTAATGTAATCGCGGGTAGCCGCTCGCTTACCGCGACAGAGGTGTAGGTTCCGGGATAGGAAGCTCCATTGATGCTGAGTCGGCCAAACGTTATGCCGCCAAGGGCTGGGCAGCGTGCGGCAGGACCTTAGAGCGCTCGATTTCCGCCTCAATTTTTCTTCCAAGGAAATCGATTAGAACCTTTACTCGCTCTTTGGCCGGCAAAGCCCGTGTAACAAGGACTTCCAGTCCGACGAAAGCACCCTCCGCGATCCTTACCTTATCACCTTGCGAGAGTTTGTAATTCACCTCTTTCACATCCGCGCCACCTGCATGGTCGCGCAATTGTGCCAAAACGGCATCGTCTATAGTAGGATATAGATCGCCAAACCGGACAATACCACTCACGCCGCGAGCAGATCGGACCTGGCGATGCATTTCGGTCAGTTCGAAGTGGGCAAACAAGTAGCCGGGGAACATTGCCTCGGTGACCCAGACGAAGCCGCGCCGGGTCACCTTCTTGAATCTGATCCGCGGGCAGAAAACAGCCACCCGCTCCAGCTTACGAAGATGCACTGCTGCGATGTGTTCGTGTTTTGGCTGAGACCACAGGCAATACCACGCCAATTCTGCGCTGTCTGTCTCGTTGCGTTGTGGGTCAACTCTCGTCTCCATGTCGCTACTCCATGTCACCGCAGCCCCGAATCGACGTCCTCAAAAGAACAACTCAGACGGGTATTTGAAGTTTATGGACGGCAATTCGGACTCAGTAAAGAAAAACAGGTATATGGTTTCGAGCAGCTATAACTACTATAACAATCATGAATTCCGCGCTATCCTTGGAGTCTCCATTCAAACTTTCCGCAGCTCTAAAATTTGGGGTGATTTTTTTGGTCCTCAACGTAGTCGGTGCGTTGGCTCCACGCAATTTCGGGCCGGCCAGTTTTACTTTGTCAGTATTGCTGGAGGCTTGCTTTCCAGCGCTTACTCTATCGCGTCAGCGGCCACGCTGATCACTCAGCATGAAATATCTCCGACGACCGGTGTGAATGGAATTATCCTGTCGAGTCTTACAAGCATTCTCATCAACGTTCCTCTTATCCGAAGCATGACCAAGGAAGCGGCGTTCAGAAAAAGGGTGTGCCTAAGATTGGCTCTTGTGGCAGTAGTCGGCCTGGTCGGAGTTGGGCTAGACGAAATGATATCTGTTTTCGCCCCGCGCTTTCTCGCGGGAGGCTTATCTGTCCGAAGTGCGTAGCGACCGGGCAATGATTCCGACCAAGGCGTAAAAGCCACCGACTTTATTGGCGTAATCCCAATCGGCTTTCGAAATGCCTAACCGTTGGCATGCGATTTCAAAACCTAGGGTACGGGAGCCGGATGCCCAAGAGCCGGGCCGTCAAATGCATCGATGAAGATCTGAAGCTCAACAAAGCTCTCTGGCACATGGTTGAACTTCTCCGCACCCACGGAATCTGATTGGCGCCAAGCGCCGGGCTTCGCAACAAGAGTCCGGCGCCTTGGTCACGACTATGAACCGACGAAGCACGCGCTGTCGAAGCATGGGACCGCCTGATCTACTGCTGCCTGTTTCCCTGAAATTTCGCCCGCTGACGTTTAGTCTTGGCCTTCCGCTTACCATCCGTCAGCAATCCGCCCAAACCGGTTGTCACCCGTTTCTTCTTGTCCAAATAGTACTGTGCAGTCGTTGTAATGTCTGCGTGGCGGAGCAGCCGGGAAGCAGCATATATACCGTGTTCTGCGGCAATTATACTCCCAAATTCTTTTCTCAGAGTGTGCAACGGGGTTTTCGTAGTCACTCCTTTGATTCGAAGCCATGCAATAAGATTCTCGAAAATTGAAGTGCACCGATAATTCTCCCATTTTGCATCGAGCCTTGGCTTTACCTTTGACGCAATAACGAAGGGGCTTTTCGCCTTAACGCGACATTTGCGAAAGACGTCTACAAGCTCCGGATCGATCTCCACATCACCGATCGAATCTTCGCTCTTTGGGTGAAACCACTTTGTCGGCTCAACTCGAATCATTCGGCTATCCCAGCGGAACGCGGTCCACTCAAGTGTGTCAATCTCTCGCCGGCGCAGTCCGGCCATCACCGCCAATAGAAAAACCTTGAACTGCTCGGGCGCGCTTGGCGCTAATTCCTTTTTCGCGGCTCGAATCAATTTAAGCACATCAAAGCTGCTGTGATAACGCATCGACGTTCGATTGTAGAACTCGACTCCCTCAAAAGGCAGTGGAGTTGGAAGCGCCACTCGCTCCAAATGCTTGGTCATCCTAAGCGCGAATAGCGATTTCGCCCGACGCAGAAATGAATTGGCAGAAATACGCGCGGCACGCTGCCTCACAGGGTCATCACCGGCGTTGGCCACAAAAGAGAGCTTCCACTGTTGCACCTTGGCTGGGGTCAGCTCCCTCAAGTTGATACCTTCAACGGCTTGTCGCCACGCCGTCCGCTTGGTGGCTCCCCCTCCCCGCCCATGACCCTGCCCGATAATATCAGCGACAATCTTTCGCAACGCAGCGGCGTACCCCTCCAACGTTTTCGGTTTTGCATCCGATTTCTCTTTTAGCTCCGCCAAAAAATCCCCAACCGTGCCTCCGTCGGAAGGCAACTTCTTCGGCACCGCTGAAGAGGGCTTATAACGCCGCAAGGTAATCTCCCAGCCGCTTGCCATTAATGAGAGATAAATGTCGCGAGCTTTAGCGGCCGCCGCCGCCTTATTCGGAGTGCCAAGAGAAAAGAATTGCCGCTTACCTCGAAACTGGATGCGCGCGTACCATTCTTTTGTTAGACGACGTCGGCCGTCTACTGTGTACGGCTGACGAAAGACGGCATTCTGCCAAAATCTGATATCGGTTTTCGAAAAGTGGCTAAGATCTGGCATATCTTAGCCACTTTCCTCGTTCATCCCTGACCTTTGTTGACATATCATGAGCTAATGCCGCACACCGTAGATCAGCTTGTACAGCTTGTCCAGAAGCCACTTGGCAGCTCATAATGGGTCATATCCTGTCACGTCGACTCACCTTCCATAACTGACTCTGGATCACTTTGTCATGGTTCGAATCCATGCGAGGCAGTTTGCTCAGACTGAGTGACTTATGCGAGAATTTGGATCAATCCTCAATTAATGTGCTTGGACACTTTTACCATTCACGATTGA
>JBEEIB010000364.1:0-10863 GCA_041167675.1 Verrucomicrobiota bacterium | reverse complement strand
TCGTGGCCGACAACTTGAGCGCACACAAAACCAAGAATGTTTTCGAGTTCCTCCAGGCCCATCCAACCGTACGGATCCATTCCACCCCGACCTATTCCAGTTGGCTCAATCAGATCGAGATCTGGTTTTCCAAAATTCAACGCGATGTCATCGCTCGGGGAATCTTCACTTCCACGACCGACCTATCCAGAAAGCTTATCCGTTACATCAAGCAGTACAACAAAACCGCCACTCCCTTCCGCTGGAGAGTTAAGAATGCTGATAATCGCATTAAACCAGTCACTCAACGAGCCTCTGACTCAGCGCACTAGTCCCGTTCGGCGCAAGCCCTCAGTGAGCCAGAAGCGCGCGATGAAGAGCCAATTCCAATGGGTGTAGCCAGTTAGGCCGCCCTGAAGGATACCCCGAAGAAATATGGCGAGCGCCTTCCATCGGGAAGGGCCGGCCTGTGCAATATTGTACTGAACGAGTTGCGCTGTCAGATATTCCTCATCGGATTCTGCCGGGTTCTGCTCGACTTCGATGGTAAGTTCCGATGGCAGCATGCCCGGAACTATTCCAGCCGTGCCCAGCCTGATTCAAGCGAAATGGAATCGGCACTAGTTCCAACCAAATCTGTGCTTTAGTTGCGGAATATGATGACCCTGGAAGATACAATTGCAGCGATCGCCACGCCGGTAGGCGAGGGAGCAATTGCGGTACTCCGCCTTTCGGGGAGCGAGGCGAAAGCCATTGCGACCTGCATTTTTCGTGGCGGTACAAGCGTCGCAGAGTGGGAACCACGACGGCTTTACCTGGGCGAAGTTTGGAGCCAGGATGGAAAAATTGATCAAGTTTTGGGGACCTATTTCCGTGCGCCGCACAGTTACACCGGCCAAGACCTGATTGAAATTAGTTGTCACGGCGGAATCTTAGTGATCCGTCAGATTCTTGCTCTGCTCTTGCGGTCCGGCGCTAGAGCAGCCGAGCCAGGAGAATTTACTCAGCGCGCTTTCTTAAACGGAAAGATGGATCTGACCCAGGCTGAGGCGGTCATGGACGTCATTCATGCCCAGACCGAATTGGCTTTGCGCGCGGCCAATGAGCAACTTGCTGGCCGCCTTGGATCGGAGCTTCGCCAACTACAAGATGCGCTTCTCACGACGCTCGCGCACGTCGAGGCCTACATCGATTTTCCGGACGAGCAAATTGATCCTGACACCGGCGTTACACTGAACGAGCGGTTGAAAGATATTGGGCGACGCTTGCAGCGCTTGTTAGGGACTGCTGAACAAGGGCGTATCTTGCGGCATGGCTTACGCACAGTAATCTATGGCGAACCGAATGTGGGTAAATCAAGCTTGCTAAATCTGCTGCTCGGCTACGACCGAGCCATAGTCAGCGAAATTCCCGGCACAACGCGTGACACCATCGAGGACACAATCAATTTCCATGGCATTCCGGTTCGACTAATTGATACTGCCGGAGCGCGAGAGTCCCGCGATCGAGTGGAACAGGAAGGCATTCGGCGTACTCGCGTTGAGTTGGAGCAAGCCGATCTGATTCTTCATATGGTTGACGCGAGCAGCCCCGGCAAAGAGAATATTCGCTCAGATCAGAAGCGGCTTTTGATCCTAAACAAGGTTGACCTTGGCCTCCATCCGGATTGGAAAGGTGTGGACGGAATCCGATTTTCCTGCAGGACCGACTTCGGCCGCGAAGCGCTGGAGAATAAGATTCGAAACCGGGTGATCGGTGGCGAGGTGTCACTACAGAATTCCCATATTGCGATCAGTGCCCGCCATCAATCTTGCTTGTACGCGGCCGAGCAAGCGGTGAACAAGGCGAGCGAAGGGATAGCGCAAAGCCAGCTGCCAGAGCTTATAGCAGTTGATTTACGTAGTGCGCTCGATGAAATCGGTGATGTGGTTGGCAAGCACGATACTGAAGATTTGCTGGGAAAGATCTTCAACGAGTTCTGCATTGGGAAATGACTGAGTTTCCGATGGGAACGATTTATGAACGGTTTGTGCGGCCTTTGCTGTTTCAGCTTGATCCGGAAACGGCTCATCATTTGGCGGTCAGGTGTCTCGAGCTATCATCGCTGGCTCCATCGATTTGGCAGCTAGTTCAGGCCAAGCCGGATCCAAGACTCTCCAAAGATCTCTTTGGTCTTCATTTTCCCAACCCAATCGGATTGGCGGCTGGTTTTGACAAAAATGCGGTCGCCCTACCGGCGTGGGCTGGATTGGGATTCGGTTTTGCTGAGGTCGGAACGATCACATCAGTGAGGCAGGACGGAAATCCCAAGCCGCGGATTTTTCGGATTCCTGAGAGCGAGGCCCTAATCAACCGGCTCGGGTTCAACAATGAAGGCGCTGAACGGATTGCGTTGCGCCTGGAAGGGCTAAAGAAATCGGGGCGATGGCCGAGAATTCCGATCGGAATAAATTTGGGCAAGTCGAGAACGGTTCCATTGGAGAAGGCGGCAGAAGATTACGGTCGAGCTTTCAAGTCGCTCTCGCACCTGGGTGATTACTTTGTATTGAATGTCAGTTCGCCCAATACGCCGGGCTTGCGCCAGTTGCAGGAGCGCGGCGCCATTAAGGAGTTGTTCTCGGTCGTTGGCAGTGAGGCGGCCGGAAAACCGGTATTGGTCAAGATTGCCCCTGATCTAGATTGGCGACAAGTTGAGTCCGTTTTGGAGATGGCGGAGAGCCAGGGGTTGAATGGAGTAATCGCCACCAATACTACGACCGATCATACCGCTATTCCCGACCGATTTCGGACGGAGGGAGGACTGAGCGGCTTACCGCTACGAAGAAGAGCTATGGAAGTCCTTCAGTTCGTCAAAGAGCGATCTAAGCTTCCGGTTATTTCGGTAGGCGGGATCATGAGTGCAGAGGAAGCTCTTCGCCGGCTGGATATAGGAGCTGATTTGGTCCAGATCTATACCGGCTTTATCTATCGGGGTCCCGGTCTGATTAGAGAGATCTTGAAACGATTTCCAGCAGAGTTGAAGTCATTGGAGCCGCCCGGTTAAGCAGACGGCTCGTCCCCATTTTTACCGAGTGCAATGCGACCCTGCGCAGAATTGGGCTAAGTCTTAGCGGCGGCGAAAATCGCGATCTCGCCCGCGTCGATTATCTTTGCCGCCTCCTCCGCGAGAAGAGGGTTCGTTCGTATAAAACCGGTCCTGCCGTGGTTCCGGTGGGCGAGCCTCATTGACAGTAAGCTGGCGATTATCGAGCGAGTAGCCATTGAATTTGCCGATGGCTTCGCTGGCCTGCTCATTCGATTCCATGGTTACAAAGCCAAACCCCCGAGATTTTCCGGTGAATTTGTCCTGGATGATTTTGACATCAACGACCGTTCCAACCTGTCCAAACAGATCCTGTAGATCGAGTTCGGTCGTAGCGAAGGAAAGATTTCCTACGTATAATTTAGCTGACATATTGTGAGTTCTTCAGGGACGCCTCCTCGAGCAAGCCAGTCCAATCAGGACTCCATCGTCAACGAGCCTCAACTGCTGACAATTACCTCGAACGAAAAGAAGTCAGTATCGGCTACGGCAGGTTATGCGGGGTTTCAAGCGCCTTTTTTGTGTCATTCGTAACGATCGCTGTTATTCGAGGGAGATAGCGTCGGATGACCCCATCGATTTAAGTAGATGAAGACTTAATCTGCTATCAAAAAACTCGTAAGCGATAGGCTAAAGGCTGGCAATGAAGTGGCTAGGCAGTGAGCCGCGGAATGATCATTCGCAGATGTGCGGCTCATCAAATGGATTCTGGCTAAGGCGTTCATCTCCGCCATCGCAATCTTTATCGACTTTGAAGATTTGCCGACCTGACGCTCAGCTGCGGCTCAAGATTGTCCTGGGCTCCCCAGTGAAAGGTTGTCGGAATTTTGACATCCGGATGTAGACTCTGGCGCACCGGGCAAGACAATGCAGCTCTCTCTAAACCGGCCCGTTGCGGGTGGTCGGCTGCGATTGGCAAATAAACATCTACCTTAAACTCACCAATTCGGCGTATCGGCTGTTGAATCATTGTTTTCACTACCTCGATCTTCATGCCTTCCAGAGGGATAGAATGACGCTGAGCGAAGATTCCCATGATTGTGGCCATACAACTTCCAACGGCGGCTCCTACGAGATCGGTCGGAGAAAATGAGGAAGCCCTGCCCCCATTGTCGAGGGGAGCGTCAGTGATAAAATTTGTGCCGGATGGCGCGTGAGTAACTTCGGTCAGGAGTTGGCCCTGGTAATCAATCTCGATTTTGACCATAGGGGCAATTAACCCGTATTCTCGGTCAAACGCAAAAAAGGCAGGTCAGATCTCTGGCAACCGGAAGAAGCGGCAGGCGTTCCGAGTAGTCGCTTCGGCTAGCCGGTTGAATGAAACTCCTCGGGCTTCTGCGATCGCCTGAGCCGTCTCCCGTACATATGCAGGCTCACATCGCTTGCCGCGAAATGGAACCGGCGCAAGATAAGGCGCATCCGTTTCCACCATCAAGCGATCGATAGAGACCGCCGTCGCCGCATCGCGGACCTCGGCAGCCTTTTTAAACGTCACAATGCCCGTGAAAGAAACGTAATAGCCCTGCTGAACCAAATCGACTGCCTGGGCTGGGTTGCCGTTGAAACAATGAAAAACCGCAGACACCGGGAACTCTTGAATTATAGCCACGGTATCGTCCAAGGAATCACGCTGGTGGACGACCACAGGAAGATCGAGCGCATTTGCCAGCTCAAGCTGCTCCTGGAAAACGACTGCTTGGGTTGCTTTTTCCGATTGGTCACGCAACAAGAGCTCAACTGAACCAGCCGAAAGTGCGCGATAGGCGGTTTGAATCACATCTTCCTTTTCGCCGCGGCTAGGGAGATGAAAATAGTCCAATCCAATTTCTCCGATCGCAACGACCTTCGATTGAGCGGCCAATTCGCGAAGCTCATCGATGAAATTTTCCGAGACTTCTGCGGCATGAGTTGGATGAACTCCAACTGTGGCATAGACGCCGGGATATTTAGCCGCGATTCGGACGGCTTCCCGGCTGGAGGCCACCGTTGTTCCGATGGCGATGATACGCGTGACGCCCGCCGCCGCGGCTCTTTTAACGACGGCCTCAAGATCGGAAGCAAACTCCGGAAAATCCAAATGAGAGTGGGTGTCGATCAGAGGGTTCACAGTTGGCGTTAATCGCATTTTAGCCGCCGGATGCAACGGGAGTCCATCTCCATACTTTCAATTTTGCCAAGGGCTTTAGGCGGCGCGCTTGTAATCTCGTCGAGGGTTCCGCAAGGCTTCCACTTTGGCAGCCTGTCGCACTTGCACGATGCACCGACCACCGGCTATTGCAGCGGCTCCGCCGCTGAGAACCTGGCAATCAAATTTACCGAGCGAATCCGACGGGCCAGCCTGGGCCGAATGCGCTAGCCGCTTCGCGGTATGTGTCCGAATGCCAAACAACCGGTAACCGCTCTCGCTACCACTGAATCACGGAACTGGCCCAGGTCAGGCCGCCGCCGAAGACAACCAGGAGAATATAGTCGCCCACGCGGATTCGCCCGGTGCGATGCGCCTCGTCGAGAGCCATAGCAACGGCTGCGGCGGAAGTGTTCCCGAACCGATCAAGGTTCACGTAAAACTTTTCCATTGGCAGTCCCATGCGCTCGGCGATCGCTTCGATGATCCGGAGATTGGCCTGGTGGGGAATGACGCAAGCGATGTCCTCATAGTGAAGACCAGCGTCCGCTAACACCTTGTTCGCGGCGTTGAACATGGAAGTCACAGCTTGTTTATAGACCTCTTTGCCAACCATTTTGATTGTGTTAAGGCGTTGATCGACGTTCTCTTTGGTGATTGGGCAACGGGTTCCGCCGCCCGGCATCACCAGAATATCGGTAAACGAGCCGTCTGCGCCCATGTTCGTCGAAATAACTCCGTGGGAATCGGGTCGATTCCGCAGGATAGCGGCTCCGGCGCCATCACCAAAAAGCACACAGGAATTGCGATCGGTCCAATCGGTAATTGCGCTTAGCTTGTCCGCCCCAATGATCAAGACGGTATTATAGACGTGCGTAGAGATAAATTGCTGGGCAATCTCCAACGAATATAGGTACCCAGAACAAGCAGCAGATACGTCAAAACAGGCGGCATTAAATGCACCCAATTTCTTTTGCACCCAACAGGCGGTAGCGGGAAAGAATGTATCCGGAGTAACGGTAGCGACAATGATAAGATCGATCTCTTCCGGATGGACTTCGGCTTGTTCCATTGCTGCTCGAGCGGCTTGAACAGCCATATCGCTTGTGTTCTCGCCTTCAGCCGCAATGCGGCGCTCAGAAATGCCCGTTCGGGTACGAATCCAAGTATCAGTCGTATCAACCATTTTCTCCAGCTCGTAGTTGGTTAACACGCGAGCCGGCGCATAGCTTCCTGTGCCAATAATCGAGACGGTGCGGTGCGGCTTACTGGACCGCCGTGGAGGCAGTTGCGAACTTGTCATTATAGGCTTGGATTTCGCGGATGATTTGGGGATTTAAATCGTGCTGAATCGACTCGGCAGCAACACGGATCGCGTTCTTTATGGCAACCGGCGAACTGGAACCATGAGCGATGATACAGGTTCCGTTCACACCCAGGAGCGGCATCCCACCGTATTCTTCCGAGTTAGTTTTCTTATAGATAGTCCGGAAAGCGCCACGAGCCAATTGGGCTCCTAACTTGCGAATGAATTTTTTGGTTAGTTCTCTTCGCAACCAGCCGAAGATGGCATAGGCAATCGATTCGGACGTCTTCAAAACGATGTTTCCAACAAATCCATCGCACACCACAACCTCCGCTCCATCCTCGTATAAATCGTGCCCCTCGACGTTACCGCGGAAATTCAAGTTCGCCGATTTGAGGAGCTTAAAGGCTTCTTTGGTTGTGTCGTTCCCTTTAACGTCCTCTTCACCAATCGAGAGGAGTCCAACTGTCGGCCGTTTGAGACCGAGCACTTGCTCGGCAAAGACCGCACCCATGATTCCAAATTGCAGCAAATTTTGGGGCGACGAATCGATGTTGGCGCCGGCATCGCATAAAACGAACACACCTTTTTCGGTGGGGAGCAAACAGGCTACCGCTGGACGCTCAATCCCGGTCAATGTTCTGAGTTTTAATACAGAGGCCGCAACTGCTGCACCGGTATGGCCAGCGGAAACTACCGCATGCGCAGATCCGTTCTTCACCAGATCGACTGAGCGGGAGATCGAAGAGTCTTTCTTTTGGCGGATTGCTTTGGCCGCCGAGTCATTCATCTCGACAACCTGCGAGGCATGGAATATTTCGATTCGCTCGTCCTGAAATCCGATCCGCTTCAGTTCATTTCCGATGGCCACGGCGTCGCCGACCAGGAAAAGTTTTTCGAGCTCGGGGTATTCCTTTAGGGCAAGAACTGCGCCTTCGACGTTGTTTTTTGGGGCGAAGTCACCGCCCATGGCATCCAAAGCGATCCTCATACGCGCAAGATTCGTCTCAAAGCCGGGTAAAAGAGCCTGAACGGGTGCTTAATGCAAGAAAAACGCTGGATCAACAGGAAATTCCGGGGGACGCGTTCCCTTCAGGTCTTGGGCGTTGAACCACCTCCCTTGCCGGGAGGGCTCACGTCTTCGTACGCCGTTTCAGATTGGCACGTTAGGCGACCTCAACAGTTAGAACCTGGCGCCCGCGATAGTAGCCGCAGGAAGGACAGGCGATGTGTCCGCGGACACGGCTGCCGCACTGCGGACACTTGGTGAGTTGCGGTGCATGCCAGCGATTTGCCGCTTTGCGAGTACGCAAGCGCATCTTCGAGGTCTTTCGTTTCGGAACGCCCATGATCTTTAGCTTCTTTCTTTCAAATTTAGTTCGTCTAGAGCATCCCAAGCATTCGGAGCTTCAGGCACGCTTTCGACCGAGGTTCCCTTCTCAATTCGGAGACCTGGACATTCAGTATGCCCGTCCCAGTCGCACCGTGGGTGCGAAGGAAGGACCAGGAGAATATCCTCCCGAATCGCCGGCGTCAAGTCGATGGTCTCGCGCCCTTCTCTGGCTGTTTCGTACGCAAAATCCGGCACGTTCGCCGCATAATGGAAGCGGCGCAGGCAACTCACGCACTCGAGTTCAAGTTCGAGAGAAAGTTGTCCGGTTACCAGAATGTTATTTTTCTCGACCTGAGCAAACAGCGAACAGGTCACATCTTGGAGTGGCCGGATTGCTGGGTCATTTAGTTCGAGGATATCGGCTTTTTCCTGACCTTCGAGGTGAACTCCCCCTTCGGGGATCTGCTGCAAATGAATTTTCATGATCTACCCCTCCGATTTGTCGGCGCCTCAAAAGCGAACGTTTCCGATGGCGCCGGAGAATTTTCCTTCTTTCGATATAATTTAACCTCAATATTTCAGAAGTTCGAGAAATAGTAAGGTATTCAAAGGCTGTGAGTCTGTTTGGAATCTGGTTTAGATCGCCAAGATTTATATCTCATCAGATGACTCGTCTGACCGCTTGACCGAAAAACGTCGAAGGAGGGCAGGAACGACGCAGGCCGGCACGAAGGCGGAAACGTCACCACCTAATCTGGCGATTTCTTTTACAATACGGGAACTCAAGTAGGTATAATCTTCTTTGGGCATTAAAAAAATCGTCTCAATAGTCGGTTCCATTTTGCGATTCATTAGAGCCATTTGAAACTCGAACTCAAAGTCAGAGACGGCGCGGAGTCCTCGGACGATTGCTGACGCGCCATTTTGCCGAGCGAAGTCTACCAGCAGGCCCTCCAGCCGGGCGATTCGAACGTTAGAGATGTCATGGCAGACTTCCTGCAGGATCGTGAAGCGCTCTTCCAAGCTGAACAGGGATGACTTGTGTTTTTGATCGTTCAGCGCGACCGCGACAACGAGCTCGTCAAAAAGGTGGCCCGCCCGCTGAATGACATCGAGATGCCCGTTCGTGATCGGATCGAAACTTCCAGGATAAATGGCGCGGCGCATGGGACTGCGAAAGAATCCAGAATTTAGAATGTTAAATCTAGAAGGCCAAGACGATTGGTCGCTTTATCTCCGCCAGGTGTCCAGGCAGAATTGCGGTAAGCACTGGTTGCGCCCTTACACCGGTAATCGGTAGTCAGTAATCGGTGATCAGTGAATCACTCTCCTGATCGCCATCAATTAGCGCCGTTCGTTTGTTTTACTGATTACCGATTACCGATCACTGATTACTTCCCATTCTCACTCCCACTCAATAGTGCTCGGCGGCTTACTCGAAATATCATAGCAAACCCGATTGACGCCTTTTACTTCGTTGCTAATCCGGCTGGAGATTCGAGCTAGAATCTCAAAGGGAATGCGCACCCAATCGGCGGTCATGCCGTCCTGACTCTCCACAATTCGGAGAGCAATCGTATTTTCATAGGTTCGTTGGTCGCCCATAACGCCAACTGATTGTACCGGTAAAAGAACAGCAAACGATTGCCAGACCTTATAGTACCAGTCAGCCGCCTTCATTTCGCTCACGACGATTTCATCAGCTTGTCGGAGAATTCGAAGACGTTCATCGGTAACTTCGCCTAACACCCGCACGGCCAGACCCGGGCCGGGAAAAGGCTGACGAAAAACGATCTCCTTCGGTAGTTCCAGTTCCAGTCCGACTTGACGTACCTCATCTTTGAATAGTTGGCGTAAAGGTTCGAGCAGTTCGAAACGCATTTTCTCCGGCAAGCCTCCGACATTGTGGTGGCTCTTAATCACGGCAGCTGGATTGCCGTCGATAGCGATGCTCTCGATTACGTCTGGGTAGAGTGTTCCTTGCGCCAGATAACGATACCGATGGCCCTGTTCATTCTCGGCGGTAAGTTCCTTTGTGCTGGTCTCGAATACTCGGATGAATTCCTCACCAATGATCTTTCGCTTTTGCTCAGGATCGGTGACGCCGACTAATCGACCAAGAAAGCGTTCGCTGGCGTCCACGTATTTCAGCCGGATGCGAAAGTTTTCGCCGAAGAATTTCTGAACAGTCTCAGCTTCGCGAGCTCGCAGCAGTCCATTGTTAACAAAGATGCAAGTTAATTGGTCGCCGATTGCGCGGTGGATCAAAGCCGCCGCTACCGAGGAATCAACACCGCCCGAGAGACCAAGCACGACCCTGTCATCTTGTACTTTATTTCGGATCTCCTGGCAGCTCTCTTCGATAAATGACCCCATGGTCCAATCCGGCTTACAGCCACAAATCCGATAGAGAAAGTTCTCTAGTACCTCTTTTCCGAGTGGGGTGTGAGCGACCTCAGGGTGAAACTGTAATCCAAAAAGCCGACGGCTGGTATCCTCGACCGCGGCATAAGGAGAGTTCTCGGTAGCGCCGACGGCACGAAATCCGGGAGGAAGGGCAGTCACTTTATCCCCATGACTGTTCCAGACCTGAAATTCAGGCGGCAAACTTTGAAAGAGATCAGATTGGCCGACGATCTTAATGCTCCCAGCGCCATATTCGCGGCGATCGGAAAATTCAACCGAGCCACCAAGATGAAAGGCCATGAGTTGAACGCCATAGCAGATGCCAAGAACCGGAATCCCAAGCGAAAAAATCGCCGGGTCTAACTGTGGTGCAGCCGGAGAAAATACACTTGCCGGGCCGCCTGAAAGTATGATTCCGACGAAATCGCTTAGGCGCTTGGCCGACGCATGGTGCGGCAGAATTTCCGAGTAAACGCGGCATTCGCGAACCCGCCGCGCAATGACTTGGGTGTACTGAGATCCGAAATCCAGAATAGCGATGCGGGAATGGGAAAAGGCATTACCGGAGCTCATAGAAGAAGCGGACAGTATGGCACGAAACGGGAAAATTAGCCGAAAAAAAATAGGGCTCT
>JBEEIB010000363.1:0-4676 GCA_041167675.1 Verrucomicrobiota bacterium | reverse complement strand
GTTGAGAGATGATAGTTGAGAGTAAAGCACAGCTCACCGCCGCCAGCGGTGGCTCAGCTCCGGCTCGTTAGATGAACTCCGGCACCACGCAGGTATCTGCCAACCCCAAGAACGGGGCTTGGGTCATTGCATTGATGCTTGCGCCAGTGTTCATAGTATCTACGGAGCTATGGATTACACGCTGGTCTGGCATTGGAGCGAGCTACTGGGACTCAGTGGGGCTTGTCGTTGCGCTACTTGCGGGCCTTCTTTGCCTCTGGCAACTATCTCTGCGGGTTGCCGCACGCGTGGGATTGAGCGCTGTCTATATTGTACTTGGCGCCGCGTTCTTGTTTTTCTACTCATTGCATTTCGTGTGTGCCCTTTTCCACGATTGCCTCTGACGTCCATTCATCTAACCAATCGATGAAGCCAACTCCGAATGTATTCGCGAGCCGGCGGCGTGGATCAAGACTGAAGGAAGACTTATGAACGATGAAGTGAAAGTGACGCTCGCTACAGTTTACCCGCCGCAGCGGGCCAGCGGCGGCTGATCTTGTAATCGTTAGGCGCTACCAAGTCACCGTCGCAACCATGCACCTCGTCTGGCCCTCCCCTGAGCATCTTCCAAGCTACGTCGCCGCACTCGAGCGCGGCTGGGCGGCCGACAACATGCGCGGGGAAGTTGCCGCGCGTGAGGAGCTCGAACAAATCAATGCGAACCCAGCTGGCTTTCTCGCCAGCCTGGTAGATCGCGAAGCGAAGGGCGCGCCTGTCACACTCCCGGATGGGTCGGTTGTCGCTCGCCTACCCGGCTTCCGTCGTTGGCTATGGGACGGCGAGTTCTGCGGAAGCATCGGCTTTCGCTGGCAACCCGGAACCGCTGCGCTCCCACCACATTGCCTCGGCCATATCGGCTACGCGGTGGTGCCCTGGAAGCAAGGTCGAGGTTACGCCACGCTTGCGTTGCGCCTGCTACTTCCAGAAGCGAGAGCGGTTGGTCTTCCATTCGTCGAGATCACCACCGATCCCGAAAACCTCGCCTCGCAACAAGTAATCCAGGCCAACGGAGGTGTGCTTGTCGAGCGCTTCACCAAACCACCCCAGTTCGGGAGTGTTCCGGGGCTGCGATTTCGCATTGCGCTCGAATGAAGGACGTGCCTAACCCTTCCATCGAGGGAACGTCCGCAAGCAAGCTTCGCGCTTCGAATTAGACGTAAAATATTCGTGACCAAAGACGAACATTCGCCGAATTGTAGTTAGGTGGACTCAAGTGGCGGCACCGGCAATGCTGCGAGCCATGGCACTCCACGACAGGGCGACATGATGGCAAACACTGATTCTCGCGTAACGATTCACATGGCGGCGAGCCTCGACGGCTTCATCGCTCGAAAGGATGGGCGCGTCGACTGGCTCGAAACCTCAGATGAATTCGCAGGCGGGGACACTCTAGACCCACGATTCGTCGAGACCTTTCTCAAGACGATCGACTGCTACGTCATGGGGTCGCGAACTTATGAGACCGCGTTGAGTTTTGAAGCCAAAGGACTGGGGTGGTCGTACGACGACAAACCCACCTTCGTCCTCACTAGTCGCGATCTGCCGCGAACCCGGGATACTGTTGAGTTCTACTCAGGCGATCTTGCGCAGTTGGTGAATGGGCACCTGCGGTCTAGGTTCCGTACCATCTGGTTTGTTGGAGGCGGTCTAGTTTCCGGCGAATGCCTTCGTCTCGGGCTAGCCGACGAGGTTCGTTATTCGATCCTGCCGATCTTGATTGGCGATGGGATCCCATTCTTCGAGAAGCTTGACAGAGACATCGCGCTCCATCTCGCGGAGGTCAAAGCCTACAAAAGCGGCACGGTGGACCTTCGTTACGAGGTGCAAGGAGATCGCGGCGAGTCATGGAACGCCACCTAGCCAGGCGATGCAGCGAACCGCCGACCGCTTTTATGCCTAGCTTTGAGAGCATGCGAACATCATTCACAATTCGCGCGCGATCGCTGATCTTGTGTCTCGTTAGACCCGTATGGCCACATTGATCGGTGCGTACGCAGTGTTGTTCCTAGTCGGCGTGCTATTTGGCTCGCTGCCCTTCATCGGTACGCTGCGTAATTTGCCCAATGGATTCGAATTGCCTTAATTATTAGCGGCCTGAGTTTCTTGGTGGGGACTGCGCTAGGTGTAGTGCTGCACATCACGGCAGGCGAGCTTTCACCTCAGATGTACGCATATCTTTATGCGCACAAGATGCTCATCTTCGGCGCCGGTCTCGGTATCGTTCTTTTACTAGTTGTTCAGGCGAGTATCGCCGGGCAGTGCGCACACTGCGCCAGAATCGGCCAAGCAACAGTCTTGATCACAAATAAGCCTAATCCAGGCGATGCAGCTCCGAACTCCGAAAGCTTTCGCGAGCGGGAGCTTTCGCTCGCCATAGCGGGCAGGCTGAGTGTACCGACTCCGAGAGCTTTATGAGTAAATTACTTTAAGGCGGCCTTGCCCCGAAAACATTCGGGGCTGATCTTTGCCTCGTTAGGCGCACTTACCGCCATGAGCATCGAATCCGAGATCGTTGAGCGAGTGAACCGCGCAGCGTCCAAAAAGCAAATTCCTATCAGTGATACCAAGCAAAAATGACCAAAACCGCTTCTAAGATCCGTTTCAGAGCGAAACTCTT
The DNA here is from genome assembly GCA_041167675.1 of Verrucomicrobiota bacterium. Classification (GTDB taxonomy): domain Bacteria; phylum Verrucomicrobiota; class Verrucomicrobiia; order Chthoniobacterales; family JAFAMB01; genus DASTDH01. Next base: position 2,020 of record JBEEIB010000363.1, on the reverse strand, counting down.
CCGGCCGGCGGCCACCGCGAAGGGCGGCTCTTGGACCTTTCTTACCCTACCAAAGGACGCCAGTGCGAAGCTCCCCTCGCGGGGCATGACGACGGTCGACGGCACTATCAATGGCTTCCCCTTTCGAGCCACGCTCGAGCCAGACGGCCAAAGAAGCCACTGGCTCAGAGTGAACCGGAAGATGCGCGAAGCTGCGGGCGCAGACGCAGGCGACGTCGTCACGCTGGAGATCGCGCCGTCGGGAGAGGAACCGGAACCCAGGGTGCCGGCAGATCTGCGGAAGGCTCTCGCGGCCGCCCCGAAAGCGCGGGCGTTGTGGTCGGACATCACGCCCATCGCGCGCAGAGATTGGATCCACTGGATCGCCTCCGCCAAGCGGCCAGAGACTCGCGCGCGTCGGGTCGACAATGCCTGCGCGATGCTCGCTGCCGGGAAGCGACGCGTTTGCTGCTTCGATCGATCTGGGTTCTATAGTAAAAGCTTCAGCTCTCCTAAAGCGGCGATTTAAATGAATACAAGTTTGTCGTTCAGCCAATGGTTGTTGGCAAGGGACGTTTATTAACTGCCGGTTTGAACCGGCAGCGTCCAAAAAGCAAATTCCTATCAGTAACTCACTCACTCATGAGCGTTTATTCCGAAGCGAACGGAACGCCTAACCATGCTCTGCAGCGAACTCCGAAAGCTTTCGGAGTCGCTGATCTTGTGTCTCGTTAGATGGTGAAGCCACACCGCGTTATAGCGCGTTTTGCATCGCTTTGCGTCGCGGCGTGTTTGGCAGGTTGTTCATGTCAGCACGTAACTAAAGCCGTGGAGCAGTCTCCCTCGGGCGCAAAGATCGCGACCGTGACTGAGATTCTGTGCGGCCCTCCCGGACACGATCTGACGCAACTGAATGTTCGCGCCTCCAAAGCCTCATTCTCAGAGCACCATGGTCTGGTAGTCGCGCTCGAGGGTCGGCAGCTGATCACGACACACTGGGAAACAGAAACTGAACTCACGGTTTACCTTCCCAAATCCGCGCTTCCCAGGGACTTCGTAGAACGGTCTGTCCCTACGCAGCACACCGAGGTCGATGGAGTCCGCATCACATATCGATTTCTCTGATGCGACGCTCACCATCTAATCAGACGATACAGCCTCGAAATTCCTTGCGAGTGTACCACCCGTAAGAGTACTCGGAATGGTTGAGTTTGTCGTTTGGCAAAGAAGCGCCGACGAGCCCACCGTTGACCTCCGAAAAAGAGCAGCGCATCGTTACGGACATGAAAAGGGAGTTTACGGTAGTCATCGCGGAAGCCCCTGAGGGTGGCTACTGGGCGATTTGTCCGGAAGTTCCTGGCGCGAATGGGCAGGGCGAGACGGTCGAGGAAACCAAGCAGAGTCTGAAGGAGGCGATTCGCCTGATTTTCGAAGACCGAGTTGAAGATGCCCAGCGCGGCTTGCCCGGCGATGCTATTCAGACGGTCGTCGCCCTCTGATGAAGCGTCGCGAGCTGGAGAAGCGATTGCGCCACTCCGGCTGCTGTTTGAAGCGAGAAGGCGCAGCGCACCCCCTTGCGGACGGGTGTCGTTGAGGCGATTCTGCGACATTTGGAAGTGAAAGAGCCGCTGGCCCGGAAGATTTTGAAGTCCCTCGGTGCGGAATGAGTGAGCCGATTCCGGCTCGTCTTTGAAGTCGGATGTAATTCTTCTCGCGTCTCCGCTAGCATATGATCTGCTCCAAATAGCAGCCATTAAGACGCACACAGTCATCACGCGTATTGCCTTGGCGCTTGGAAGTCAATCCGAGGCTGACGGCCTGAAACAGAATTGCAGGTCGTACGCTATTTCCTGTATGCCGGTCGCTTTCGCCAGCGATAGCTGATCTCCGTCTCGTTAGACCTATGGTTCTCTGCTCCTACACGTTCCGATGGGCAGATTATAAGAGGCGGCAAGACGCTGACCTCACCGCTCGTTGGTTTGCAGCGTGGATTCGCTTTAATAAAGAAGAGCTAACGTGTCGGACATCGGATGAGGGACTA
>JBEEIB010000362.1:0-15746 GCA_041167675.1 Verrucomicrobiota bacterium | reverse complement strand
CTGCTATTCTCCAGTCCGGAGGCGGCGCAATCGTGAACAACGCTTCGGTCGCCGGTCTGAGAGCATCCATCCCCGGGATCCCGATTTACACTGCCAGCAAGTTCGCGGTTGTCGGTCTCACAAAATCGGTGGCGCTCGAGTTCGCTGCCAAAGGCGTTCGAGTGAATGCCGTTTGTCCAGCAATTATCGAAACGGAGATGACGGAAAAGCTCCGGCATAAAAATGAGCTCCGCGCAAAGCTTGTGGCGATGCACCCAATCGGCCGATTTGGGCAATCGGAAGAAGTTGCGGCAGCGGTGCTCTATCTCTGCTCGCCGGGAGCAACATTCGTTACCGGAGCTGCATTACCTGTGGATGGCGGTGTCCTAGCGTAAACCTTCGCGTTGACTGAGTGAGGCTCTTTATGCCGACTCCGACGTGGTTTGCGTCCCTTCTGGACGAAATCGTTCCCCTTATTCTAGCGAGACCTATCAGTAAGCTTCGATGGGTCAGGCTAGTCCGGAACGGTTCTATTTCCCAGCACGACGTTATATTTCGGACGCGTACCGGCTCAGGCGGTCACGCCAACATTTACGCAATTAAAACCGTCAGCAGCGGAACTCTGATCATTACCGGTCAGATCGCTGACCGAAGCGAAGGTGTCCAAGTGCTGGAAAACGATCATGACCTTGCGTTTGCTTTCGGCCGTGGCTGGTTAATCAGGGTGGGCCATCTCTCGGCCGCGATGGGCGAATTACACCACTTTACCGCCGATATGGATACGGGGGAGCTAACACCCACCTGGCGCGAAGGAGAGGTACACGGTTGGACCCCTTTTCCACATAAAGCAGCCTTTATTTCCCAAATTGAAGACCAATTCGCCGTGCAGCTATTCGATTATTGTGGAGCACGTCCGGCCAGACATTGCGCGCCGCGAATGACGAGCTCTCTCAGAGTTTCGCTTGCCACTTCGATTGGTCGACCTGCACAATCCTTCCCCCTATCAAAACGGGCTCGGATGATTTCGGGGGTCGCGTTAGTTCGTTGGGCCAGATCTATTCCGTCATGGGCTTTAACGCTTTGCCGATTTTTAACCGCTAAGACCCGCAATTGGCTTTACCCACTATCGAATCACCCTCCTTCCACCGAAGATAGTAATCGAGCATTTTTGAAAGCCAATCGGCAATTGGGACAACGATTGCGGCGCCTATACCGGTCTCTCAAATCCTAGGCCCGATTGCTCGCACTCCCCAATGTCGGACAGCAAAGGTAACAGTCTTTTGCTGCTATTTGGGCAATAGCCCGTTTCAGTGCGCCCCCCAGTCGGAGATTGATAACGACGGCAAAGGCTTCGTCGCACAGGCCTGCCGCGGCTCAATTGAGCGGCACTGTTCCAGGTAGCGGGTGGAAGATATCCCGTTCGAAATGGAGTATTGTTCCGGGCGCGGGGGTCTTGCCTAGCCGCTTTTCCATCCTGTTATATTCCCTAACATAGTTTTACTAATTAGCGACGCGTGAGAAGCTCCAAAAACAGCGTTCCTCTAATTCCCTTGAAGGATTTTGGTTCTTCTCCATTCCTGGAACGCGGCATTTTCATCGAAGCGTTCGAGGATTGTGTCATCGTCCGCCGCAAACGGATGGAAGTCCATCGACACGATTACGTAGAGGTCTTTTGGCTGCAGGGCTATGGCTCGGTGTTGATTGATTTCGAAAATTATCTGTTGTTGGGGAAATCGCTCATCGCCATCGGACCTGGTCGGGTCCACGCCTGGCACGTAAAGAAATTGACCGGACTCTATATTGCCTTCACTCAGGAATTCTTCGATGGAACACGACCGCCTCCTAGTGCTCTCTTCGATTATCCATTTATCTTCGGTGGCGAGGTGTCGCCGGTTATTCGACTAAAACCGAAACAGGGCGAGCAGGCCCAAAATTTATTCCGGGAGATCAGTCGGGAATTTCAGAAGCACGAGAATCTCGCGGTCGAAATGATCCACCATCAACTTCGTTCGCTCATGGTCCATCTAGCCCGCTTATATGCGGCTACATCGCCTGCGCCATTCGCAGCCATCGGTTTAGCAAGGCGTTTTCGCCAGGCGGTTGAGCGATCTTTTCGCGCGTCAACGTCCGTCCGTGATTACGCCCAGATGCTTGGCGTTACGCCCAGCCACTTGAGCGAATCTCTGCGACTAGAAACAGGCTTAACCGCAGGCGAACTGATTCGAGCTCGCCTTCTTTTAGAAGCCAAACGTCTCCTGCTCCATTCCGAACTAACCATCGCCGAAATTGGGTATGAGCTTGGCTTCGAAGACCCGTCCTATTTCTCACGTTTTGTGCGACGAGAGATCGAGACAAGCCCGGTGGAGTTTAGAAACCGGATTCGCAAAAAGTACCGGAAGTTCATGCAATAGTCCCAGGCTTGGTATTTGGCTCCTCACTTCCATTGAGGAACCTTATCCCATGAAGATCGGGAATTAAATTGTCGGCAATGCCGTACGACAGTCGTTGGCTTGGCGGCGGTCCGTATCTCACCAACCAAACTCGCGGACGCTGGCAGCACGATTAGTTAAGGCAGCCCGCTGACCCGAACATTCTAACTTATGAATCTAGACCTCATTGATAAGACAGCTCTAATTTCCGGCTCCACCAAAGGCATCGGCTTCGCCATTGCTAACCAACTCGCCACGGAAGGCGCCCGAGTCATTGTGAACGGACGTTCGGATAAAGCGGTCGCCTCCGCCATGGAACAGATTCGGAAGGCTGTGCCCGAGGCGAAAGTCGAGGGATTTGCCGGAGACCTGGCCACAACTACGGCAACTGAAGACCTGCTCAAGCTTTTTCCCACAGTGGACATTCTCGTCAACAACCTCGGAATTTATGAGCCCAAGCCTTTCGATAAAATCTCCGACGAGGATTGGCGTTACGTCTTCGACGTCAATGTGCTCAGTGGTGTACGACTCAGCCGCGCTTATATCTCCGGGATGAAGCAGCGGAATTGGGGACGAATTATTTTCATTAGCAGTGAGAGCGGCATTTTTACTCCCAAGGAAATGATTCACTACGGCATGACGAAGACCGCTCAACTCGCGGTTTCGCGTGGTTTGGCGGAGTATTGCGGTGGGACAGGGGTCACCGTCAACTCCATTCTTCCAGGGCCGACTCACTCTGCCGGCTTGGAAGACTTTGTGACACAATTCGGCGGCGGCCAATCGTTCGAGGCCATCGAAAAGGAATTTTTTAAGAGCGTTCGTCCGAGCTCGTTGATCAAACGGTTTGAAACGCCTGATGAAATCGCTCGCTTGGTTACCTTCGTTTGCAGTCCAGTCGCCTCAGCCATCAACGGGGCTCCTCTGCGCGTGGACGGCGGGGTCGTTTCCTCATGTTTCTAACGGGCGATGCCTAGCCGAAAATGAACCGTAGAACGTTTATCACCGCAAGCTCGGCAGCCGCGATCGCCTTCGGAACCAACGTGGTCCACATTACCAACGCCAAACAAATAGATACTATGGACACGTCGACTCAAAGCTTCTGGCCCGACAAGGCTCGACTTGTCATTTCAATCTCCATGCAATTTGAAACCGGGGCTCAACCGGATCGCGGCGCCGGCAGTCCCTTTCCACTCATTGACCCGAAATACCCCGATTTACCCGTTCAGAAATGGTACGAGTATGGCTTTAAGGAAGGCGTTCCCCGCCTGCTCGATCTTTGGGATCGACTAGGCATTAAGGTGACGTCTCACATGGTCGGCCAGGCTGTCGAAAGACATCCCGAACTGGCGAAAGAGATTGTCGATCGCGGCCATGAAGCGTCCGGGCACGGCCAGACCTGGGAGCCGCAGTATTCCATGACTCCGGAGCAGGAACGTGCCGGGTATCAGGCCAGCATCGATACCATCAAACGATTAACGGGTACTCGTCCGATTGGTTTCAACGCCTTCTGGCTGCGCGGGACACCAAACACATTGAGTATTCTGCAAGATCTAGGCTTCATTTACCACATTGATGATATCAGTCGGGATGAACCGTTCACTGTGACGGTGAACGGCAAACCGTTTGCCGTTGTTCCCTACACGATTCGTAATAATGAGATCGTGCGCTTTGATTCGCCGGCCACGACAAACGCAGCTTACCTGCAAGATCTAAAGGATGATTTTGATGTCCTTTACGCAGAGGCAGTCTCCCACCGTCGGATGATGTCGATCAGCACACATGACCGGATATCCGGCATTCCGGGACGCGTTAAACTGATAGAGGAGTTTATCAGGTATGCTCAAAAACAGAAGGGCGTCGTGTTCATGCGCAAAGACGAGATTGCCAGGTGGGCTTTGTCAGCTTCCAACGTACCTCATGAAATCTGAGACATTCAGGTCTTGAGTCACGGATGGCCACCAAGCGGTCGATTATTTTAGGTGGACTTGTCTCCCCCAAAAAAAGTATTCGTCGGCTTTAACATCGCTTTTTTGGGGCCACTCCTCCGGCGAAACGTAGACGCGGAGCGTTTGCATTTATCGAAGGCCAATCCCGCACCATCGTTCGTGATCGAAATGTCACGAGTGCCGGGATCACTTGATCGAGACCTTCCTCCATCAGCCAGTGACCGGAACCCTGTACCACAGTGCCGGACACATTGGTCGCAACCAACTTCGCCTGGTCGATCAGGAACGCGCCGGACGTTTTCTCGCCCGTCAGGATCAGAAATGGCATGTTCAGCTTCGTTGTTAAAAGCGCCGCGAAGTCCTTCGCGTCCTGCTCGAAGTTTTTGAAGTACTCGAACCCTGCCCTCATACCGTCATCCCTTGCGTAGGCTGCGGCGTAAAACTGGCGATCTGCTTCACACTGAATTCGGGCGCAGGATCGAGCCTCTCGCCGCGGCCCGAACAACGATTACGGCAATCGAGACAAAAACGGCCCGTCCCTTCAATCTAAGGGTAGAAGGAAAATATGCAGCACGGAAGCCGCACGCGGTAACACCCTTGATGCTCAAATACGCAAACATGAAACTTTTGCTCCTGGGATCGCCATATTGGCCCTGCTGGAACAACATCTGATTAGTATGAAAATCGCAATTATCGGGTCCGGCTACGTTGGACTGGTGACCGGCGCCTGTTTCGCCGAAGTGGGCCATGAAGTCATCTGCATTGACAATGACGAAGGAAAAGTCAAAGCACTTCGGAGTGGCAGAATTCCAATCTATGAGCCCGGTCTCGACCAGTTAGTACAGCGCAATGTCTCAGCCCATCGCCTATCCTTTACCGGCAGCATCGAAGAAGGAGTCGATAACTCACAAGTCATTTTCATTGCGGTACCAACGCCTCCTCAGGTCGATGGCAGTGTGGATTTAACTTACATCGAGCAGGTGGCTCGCGAAATCGCTTCGGTGCTCAAAGAGTATCGAGTGATCGTCGATAAAAGCACTGTTCCGGTGAAAACCGGTGAAAAAGTCGCCCATACGATTCGGCGATACAACAAAGTCAATGTCGAATTCGACGTCGTGAGCAATCCGGAATTTCTTCGCGAAGGCTGCGCCGTTACTGACCTGATGGAACCCGACCGCATTGTTATCGGTTCCAATAGCGAACGAGCTTTGGCGATCATGAAAAGAGTTTACGAACCCTTCATGGCTCCCATTATGGTCACCGACATCAATAGCGCCGAGTTAATCAAACACGCCGCCAACTCCTTTCTCGCGCTAAAGATCTCTTATATCAATGCTGTGTCCGCCATTTGTGAAGCTAGCGGAGCGGATATCGAAAAAGTAGCCGACGGCATTGGGGCGGACAAACGCATCGGACGCAGTTTTCTCAACGCCGGACTCGGATATGGCGGGTCTTGTTTTCCAAAAGACATCGCTGCCTTCATCTCGATCAGCGAACAGATCGGCGAACCATTCCCCCTTCTAAAAGAGGTCCAGCGTATCAACCAGTATCAGCGCGATCGCTTCCTCAAAAGGTTGCGCGACACCCTGTGGGTATTGAAAGAAAAACGGATTGCTGTGTGGGGGCTTACCTTCAAGCCCGATACCGATGACGTGCGCAGTTCGGTCGCTGTGGATCTGGTCAACGATCTCATCCGGGAAGGCGCTCATGTGACCGCGTACGATCCCAAGGGAAACGAGAGGGTAAAGGAACTCAATTTGTGTCCGGGCGTTCATTTGGCCGGCTCCGCTCTGGAGGCAGTCCGAGATGCGGAGACTTTGGTCTTAGCAACCGAGTGGCCCGATTTTGCCGCTATTGACTTGGCCGAGGTACATCGTCGGATGCATACCCCGATCGTGTTTGACGGAAGGAATCTGTTCGACCCGGATATGATGAGGGATCTGGGTTTTCAATATTACCCGGTTGGTCGGCCACCGACCAAAGCAAATATAGTAGCCGGCTTTCAAACAACCTCGTTAGCATCGAAGTTGGAGACGGTCCAAGGTAGGCCTGGAGGCAACACCACAACGGGGTCAGCCAAAGAAGTCGCTAAAATCTGAGGCCATCGCTTCGGCTGCGTAGGCGACAAGGGGATTGCTTCGCTCATAGGGGGACAGTCGCCTGCGCAGCCCGCACATTGCTTGCGTAGTAACCCATCAATGCCCAGAGGATAGCACTCCTGCGGCAGCAATCTTCTGATCGGTCGTCATTAAGCACAATTAACTGTCGCGGTCGAAAGCGACGATGAAGTTACGATCGTAGGGCGCAAACATGACATAGTCCCTGGCCAAGACGTGGAGTTGCTCGACCTTGAGCAAGCCGCGCTCGTCACCAAAGATGCAAGCGAACCGTAGTCGCAGTTGGGATCGATCCGGTAGATGCGCTGTACTTGGACCCCACGGATGCACGGGCAGAAGCACAAGCCCAGCATGGCGAAGGCAGCGAAGTTGATCTCGGTATAGCCGTGGGTGTCGGCGTAATTTGCAATGGATTCCCGGTAACCTTTCAGAGAACCGGTTGGACCGTCTCGATCCCTAACTTTTCTTTAAAATACAAGATCGTCTCGCGAATTCCGGATTCAAAATCGACCTTTGGCTCCCACCCGAGCAGTTTTCTTGCCCGAGTAATATCGGGCTTGCGAACTCTCGGATCATCCACTGGCAGCGGTTTGGTGACTATTTGCGATTTAGCTTCGGTTATTTCCAGTATCTTATTGGCAAAATCGAGGATAGTCATTTCCCGAGGGTTACCGATGTTTACCGGTTCATGATAGTCGTTCAACGCGAGCCGGAAAATGCCATCGATCAGATCGGAAACATAGCAAAAACTACGGGTCTGGCTGCCGTCGCCAAATACGGTTAACGGCTCCTGGTTGAGCGCCTCGCTAATAAATTCAGGCACGACGCGGCCATCTTTCAGACGCATACGTGGCCCGTATGTATTAAAGATTCGGACGATTTTGGTATCCACCCCGTGATACCGATGGTAGGCCATGGTCATCGCTTCGGCGAAACGTTTGGCTTCATCGTATACCCCGCGTGGGCCGATCGGATTGACGTTGCCCCAATAGTCCTCCTTCTGCGGATGAACGAGCGGATCACCATAGCATTCCGAAGTCGAAGCAAGTACGAAAGTAGCCATTTTTTCCCTGGCTAACCCCAAGGCGTTGTGGGTTCCCAGCGCACCCACTTTTAAGGTTGGGATTGGGAGTTCGAGGTAATCGATTGGGCTGGCCGGCGAAGCGAAGTGAAATACGTAATCGACCTTACCTGGAACGAAGATAAATTCGCTGACGTTGTGCCGAATGAACTTGAAGTCCTGATTTCCGGCTAGGTGCGCGATATTATCGGTCGAACCAGTGATGAGGTTGTCCATCGCAATGACGCGAAAGCCCTCGGCGATGAGGCGATCGCTCAAGTGAGACCCAAGAAACCCCGCCCCACCTGTCACGACCGCGATCTTTTTGGAAGAAGTAGTCTCGAACATTTGCGTCCCTTAAATAGACCAGCATCTTGAAGAGAGGTTCTTCTTTGTCTCAATTGCCGTAATTGTTGTCTCGATTGTCGCCTTACCGCACGAAATCGAGTCAAGATCTTCCTGCCGTAATGAAGTGAGCTGGACAGCCGGCCGCAAAGCGCTGAACCACGTTTCCGATGCCGGCTTTTCCGTTCTCCAAAAAGTGTATTCCTTTATCTTGCTATAGTGGGGGTTCTTGTTTTTAAGATCTTTTGTCTTCGTCGCCGTGCTTAAGAAGGTAGGGCGCGTCGCTCCGCGACCGTCGAAGGGAAACGACGTGATCCGACCCAGTTAGGCCGAAAACCGTTACCGAAGCTCTGGGTGGCCAGGCCTGGCAGGGCGATGGCTAATCAATGATTCGGCGGTCGCGGAGCGACACACCCTACCTCGCCACGGGAATCACCGGGTCGCTAACTAAGACCATTTGGTTGCAGCTATGCCGCGCCGTGTCCTTCTGTTTAACAACTCTGTCCCCTTCCGCGGTCGCAGTTAGCTCGACGGGGCAACGGCGATTCGGACAACGATTGCGTCAGCTTGGACAAAAGACTGCGGGTATTCAAAGTACTAAGTTCTAGTACCTCCAACAAAATACATGCGCCTAGACTATCCGGTCAGCGCTGCCAGATCCGCAACGGGCGTACTATCTATGAAACTGGGTTTTATCTGTCTCAACCTACCGGGCCACCTCAATCCAATGACTACGCTGGCGCGGCAACTTCAGGCGCGCAACCATGAGGTTGTCTTCCTTTATTCGTCAGGTGCTGCCGGCCTACCATTTGTTCCTGCTGACGAGAAGGATCACATTAATGAAAGCAGGCCAGAAGTGAGCAAAATGCAGGGCGAGGATGCTGTGCAATTTGCCGTCCGCACGGTGCTGGCTCAGACGGAGGCTATATTAAAGTCATTGCCGGCCATTGTACAAGCAAACGGCGTCGATGCCCTTCTACTCGATACCGTACAATTCTATGCGGAATTGGGCGCGATGCAGTTGGGTATGCCATATATACACGTGTCAAACGCGCTGCACTTCGATTATTCTGGTTACACGCCGCTCTCGGTGTATGGTTGGCCCCACCAGACTACCCCTTCGGCTCTGGCCAGAAATCGAGAAGGTGTCGCAGACTTTGCTAAATTGCTGGAGAACGCCAACGCGGGCATCAGAGCACATGCGGAGAAGGCTGGACTAAAAATCGACTGGGAAGACCCCGGTTGCACGCTTTCTCCATTAGCGTCGATCACCCAAACTCCCAGAGCCTTCGAATTTGAAAGTTCTCATTGGCCTCCGCAGTTCCACCACACCGGTCCATTCCATGATGGCAATGGCCGGGAAAAGATGGATTTCCCCTGGGAACGATTAACCGGCGAACCGCTTATCTACGCTTCAATGGGGACGATACTGAATGGCCGGTTGGATGTCTTCCGCACCATTGTAGCCGCCCTGGCGAAGCATAAAAGTTTGCAACTGGTGCTTTCCGTGGGCGATCAGGTGGATCCGGAGCAGATCGGACCGGCTCCGAGGAACGCCATTATCGTAAAGCAGGCGCCACAATTGGAGTTGCTGAAGCAGACCTCGGTCTGTATCACCCATGCGGGATTAAACACCGTATTGGAGTCTCTGACTCAAGGTGTCCCTCAAGTAGCCATCCCGGTTACCTTTGATCAGCCTGGCGTCGCTGCCAGAATCGCCCACAAGCAAACCGGTGTCGTCACTTCGTTAGACAAATTGACCGCCGCCCACCTCTCAACCCTTTTGGAAGAGGTGCTGAACGACCCCACCTATCGGGATAATGCACGTAAACTCCAGACGGCGATCGCCAAGACCAACGGACTTTCCGTTGCAGCCGATCTGGTCGAAGAGTCCCTGGGTGCGACCAAGAAGGCCGGCAAGGAACTGAAGTAAAGGCGAGTCACGCATTCGATCATCTGGCTCAGAGCGACCGAAATGCTGACTATTTCATGACACCCGGTTCGCCCACTGAATAGATTCGCTTCGAATAGGTCGTTGTCTGTTCAGCGCTCACGCTGTTCTGGGTTCATTAATCGAAATAGATTGCCCGCCTGCGTATATTCATCGTTGCGTCGCGGTGATCATATCGTGTCGCGCCGCCTGATGAAAAATAAAATTGAACCGTACCACGCGACCAATGCCGAATTGACATTGGTCCGATGCTCGTTTGACATAACCCATGGAATTCGCTTGGCTGGAGGACTTTCTAGCACTGGTAGATTCTGGAAATTTTTCTCGTGCGGCCGAGCTGCGTCATGTAACGCAGCCGGCCTTCAGCCGCCGCATCCGTGCGCTTGAAGACTGGGTAGGAGTAGACCTATTCGAACGCGATAGCCATCCAGTAAAGCTGACGGAAGCGGGCCACCGTTTCAGGCCGGTCGCCGAAGAACTTTTGCGCCGCCTCTTGCAGGGTCGAGAAGAAGCTCGCCAAGTGGACCATGCCGCTGCGGCAAAACTTAGGTTCGCCGTAACCCATGCGCTCTTACTGAAATTCTTTCCCGCTTGGCTGCACACATGGGAGGCGAAGGCGCAGCTCGGCGCTATTCACTTACTCGCCGATAATCTACAGACCTGTGAAGCGCTCATGCTCCGCGGCGAGGCCGAGTTTCTGCTTTACCATCACCATCCGGCCACACCAAGCCGACTAGGATCCGACCAATTCCTCTCTGTCCAAGTCGGCGATGACCGACTGATACCTGTGGTTGCTCCGAATCAGGCTGGCCAACCTCGTTATGTTCTTCCTGGAACGCCCGACGCGGCGCTTCCCCACTTGGTTTATGGGCCGGAATCCGGGCTCGGACGGATCCTAAGGACAACACGCGGAGACCAAGACCACCCAGCCTGGCTTGAGCCCGTGTTTACCTCTCATCTTGGCGCAGCATTGAGAGCAATGGCTCAAGACGGACGTGGTGTCGCGTGGCTGCCGCTGAGCTTGGTCAATGACGACCTGGCAAACGGCTCTCTGGTGCGCGCTGGTGACGAAAGTTGGGATACCTTTCTGGAGATCCGGTTGCTTCGCCCTCATTCGAGCCAAAAGCCGGCAGCAGAAAAGTTCTGGTCTTTGGTCTCTAGCCAGGCTGACTAAAATCTGCGTCGTCGTCGAAGGGATCGCGGCTTGGCCCAGTAGAATCCCGCGTCCGCATAAGCATTAAGACAAGGTGTCGTTGTACCAGAAATGATCATCTTCGTATCCCTCCTTCAGGCGGCTAAGAAACGCTCTTTTGGTCCGTAGAGATTCAACCTGCGCAATGAAAGAATGATTGACGCTGAGACCGATTAAATCAGCTCTGGCTAGCGGAGTTGGGCAAAAAATGCTCGTCCCGCTCGAGTCAAACAATGGAATCTGTTACTGTTTTACAGACCGTAATCCAATTAATGCTCAGAAAGCTTCTGCGAAGGAGGAGCGATGTTCTTAATTTTGCCTCGATCAATGATCATTTCTGAAATCCCGGAACAACTGCAAGATACTGACCTCGAGGATTGGCTTACCACCGAGAACACGAGCCAGCAACCATTACGAGATCTCCGCGCCAACGGTACTGACTCGTCTCCAAGTGATATCGCTGATCTCTGCCCTTTCCGGTCGCTTAAGAAGGATGCGGAGGCGGATTTGCTGGGCCCGCATTTAGTCGACTGCTTGTGAAGGTCGCAATGTCAAAACGGCATATAGGGTATGTGAATTCGGCATTGGCCGAATGTCACGGTTCAATTTTATTTTTTCATCAGGCGAACAAGGAAGGTCGCCTATCAATAACGCCATTAGTTTCATCTTTATCTAAATCGCTTGGCATCGGGAGCCGAAATGACCGGTTTTCAGACTGTGAAGCTCTCAAGGTGCTCGGTGGGTCGCTAAGCAGCCGGCCTCAGTCACTTAACAATGTGAGGAAAACACGATATGGATATCTCTCGCCGAAGATTCATTAAGACCACGTCCGGTACGCTTGCAATAGGGGTCGCTGCAGGTAGCGCGGCCCTACAAGTAAGTGCTGCCGCCCAACAAACATCGAACCTAACCTCCAGCCAACCGGACGAGCAGCGACGAGGCGACATGCTATTTCGGCGCCTAGGTACAACCGGGGAGTGGGTTTCCCTGGTTGGATTGGGAGGCTATCACATGGGGAAACAAGCCGATGAAAACGATAGTATTCATTTGGTCCGGAGCGCGATCGATCGGGGAATCACATTCATGGACAATTGCTGGGACTACAATAGCGGCGTAAGTGAAATCCGAATGGGAAAGGCTTTGCGGGATGGTTATCGGGAAAAAGCCTTTCTGATGACAAAAATTGATGGTCGCAGCAAAGAGGAGGCTAGCCGACAGATCGACGAATCGCTGAAAAGATTACAAACGGATCATATCGATCTGCTGCAGCACCACGAAATCATTCGTTTAGACGACCCAGACCGGATCTTCGCCGAAGGAGGTGCTCAAGAAGCGGTCTTGGAGGCCAAAAAGGCCGGCAAGATACGCCATATTGGATTCACCGGGCACAAAGATCCCTTCATGCATCTCCGGATGTTACAGACGGCTTCCGAAAATGGCTTTCGTTTTGAAACGGTCCAGCTCCCTCTCAATGTCATGGACGGCCACCAGTTCCGCAGTTTTCAGCATCAGGTCCTGCCTGTTCTCCTGAAAGAGAACATTGGCGTACTGGGAATGAAGGCATTCGGAGACAACTTCATTCTCCGAAGCAATACCGTAACGCCGATTGAAGCTCTGCACTATGCAATGAGTTTACCGACATCAGTAGTCATCACGGGCATCGACAAGCCGGAAATCCTGGATCAGGCGGTTGAGGCTGTCCGAACCTACAAGAAGCTGGACGAATCTCAACTAACTGCGATGCTCGCCCGCACCCGGACAGCCGCAACCAAAGGAGCTTTCGAGCTGTACAAAACTAGCACCCACTTTGATGGCACTATCAAAAATCCGGTCTGGCTAGGTTAGCTTGACCGACCGACGTCGCGAGGGCGCAATTCCAGCTGGATCATCGCAAAACCATGGCTCTTTCACTAGACGTTGCGGCCATTCGACAGAAGCAAAAGAAGCTGCAATCGATACTTAGGTTATACCCGCGCTGGCTCATCGCTTATTCTGGCGGCGTAGACAGCACCTACCTGTTAGCAGAGGCAGCCTCTCTATTGGGCGAGTCTGCGCTGGGCGTAATCGCTGATAGTCCAAGTCTTCCCAGGAAGGCCTTGTCATCGGCGATTCAAGTTGCCCAGAGTTTGGGTGCTCAGCTTCGGGTAATTCGGACCACAGAGCTGGAAAAGCCAGAGTATGCTACCAATCCAGTTAACCGTTGCTACTTCTGCAAACACGAGCTTTTCGACCGAATGCAACGTTTAGCTCTGGACGAGAGATTTCCGGTGCTAGCTTACGGCGAAAATGCAGATGACGCCCTCGAATTACGACCGGGAGCAAAGGCGGCTACAGAATTCAAAATCAAATCTCCGCTCCGTGAAGCCGGTTTGACGAAAGAGGAAATCCGGTGGTTATCGCGGGAACGGAACCTGCCAACTGCAGATCAGCCGGCTCAACCCTGTCTCAGCTCCCGCATTCCTCAGGGTACACCGGTAACTCGCCGGGCTTTGATGATGATTGAACGTGCCGAAGAAAGGCTAGGGGCCCTTGGCTTCCATGTATTCCGGGTCAGATACAATACAGCGGAGGACGGCGCCATCATAGCAAAGCTTCAGGTGGAGCCCTCTGAAATGGCTCGGCTAGATCCATTGGCTAGTCAATTGGAAGGTGATCTTCGCAAAATCGGTTTTTCGCGAATGACGATCGACCCGATCGGTTACCAAGCCCCGAGGAAGGCGGTAATCAGTAATCACTAACCACTATTCAGTAGTGCAGCGGGCCGAGGACTGGCGCAAGGGTTGCAATTGGCCGCTATCAGTTCTTCCTATCAGATCGGTTTAAAAACTGCTGCCTTCTTTCCCGTATCATCGATTACCGATTAGTGCTGACTTCTATCCGTCCTACTTATGGTGAGGCCCGATTTTTTTGACTCTACCCTATCGGCCGAAACAAGCTCTATAACAAAGCGGCCTGGCGTTTGATACCTTTGCTCTTTATTTGCTATGTCGCCGCCTATCTTGACCGAGTGAATGTTGGGTTTGCAGAACTGCAGATGAAAACCGATCTCAAATTTAGCGATACGGTTTACGGCTTAGGCGCAGGCATCTTTTTCATTGGCTACTTCTTCTTCGAAGTGCCGAGCAATATTCTTCTCGAGAAAGTCGGGGCTAGGTTATGGATTGCGAGAATCATGGTTAGCTGGGGCATTGTCTCTGGTTTGATGATTTTTGTACGGTCAGCAGAAATTCTCTACCTCCTGCGATTTATACTCGGAATGACCGAGGCGGGGTTTTTTCCCGGTATTATTCTCTATCTCACTTACTGGTTTCCCTCGAGACTCCGTGGTCAAATGATCGCGCTGTTCATGTTGGCAATCGCCATTACCGGAGTAATCGGTGGTCCGATATCGGGTTTGATTATGACGGCGTTTCGTGATTCCCAGGGATTAAAGGCCTGGCAGATGCTTTTTCTTCTCGAGGCTATTCCTTCGATTGCAATTGGGTTCCTTGTTCCTCTGCTTCTTCCGAACGGAGTACAATCCGCGCGATGGCTAAGTGAAAGGGAGAAAGTTTTTCTGGATCAAAATATCCGAACCGAAAATCGGTCCAAACATCATTTGACGCTCCGTCAAGTCTTTGCGGAGCCGCGAATCCCACTGTTCTGCATAGTCTATTTTTGTTCATCGGCGGGACTCTACGGCGTCGCGTTCTGGCTACCGCAAATTATTAGCAACACCGGAATTACCAATCCGCTGACTATCGGATTGCTTTCTACGATACCTTACGGTCTGGCCGGCTTTAGCATGGTGGCATTCGGGAAAAGCTCCGATCTACGAAGGGAACGCCGTTGGCATTTCGCGATCGCAGCCTTCCTCGGCGCAATTGGCTTGAGCATCAGTGCAATCAGTATTCACAACACGATTTTGTCGATGTTTGGCCTTTCTGTCGGTACCGCCGGGATTCTGACAACGCTCGTGCTATTTTGGCCTATACCGACAGCCGTTTTTGCCGGAACATCGGCCGCTGTCAGCACCGCCCTGGTCAATTCGATTGGGAGTTTGGCTGGATTCGCTGGGCCATATGTGATCGGCAAAGTCAACGATCAGGTTAAACGCCCTGATTTCAGTCTTTATTTAATTGCCCTAACGGTCGCGATCGGTGGAATCCTCGTCCTGCTCTTTGTTCCACGCCAACTTCCAGCGGACGTCGATTAACGTATGATTTTAGGCATGAATAAAAACACCCTCGCCCGTTGCGATGGCTTTTCCAACATCGCCAGGGTACAAGTATGACAGAAAGCAAGGTAGTCGACCGGGAGTTTGCGAAGATTGTAGTCGGACATCAGAAGGCCGGTGAATTTCCATTCCTTTTTGAGGATGTCAGTCAAAAGAAACGAATTTTCGCTGCAGAAGAATCCGTTGACCGCGTTGTAAGCGCTCATCACTGTCGCGACATGTCCATCTTTTACCGCTGCTTCGAAGGGAGGCAGATAAATTTCGCGAAGAGTTCGTTCATCAACGAGGATTTGCACATTCGTGCGATTTTCTTCCTCGTCATTACAGGCATAATGTTTAGCGCAGGACCATACCCCTTGAGCTTGAATCCCTTGGATGAGCGGCGGAACCAATTGGGCTCCCAAGTAAGGATCTTCACCGGTCATGTACTCGAAATTTCGCCCACCCATCGGCACACGATAAAAATCCATGCCCGGGCCAAGTATGGAAAAGTAACCCCGCGCTCGCGCGT
>JBEEIB010000361.1:0-5071 GCA_041167675.1 Verrucomicrobiota bacterium | reverse complement strand
GTCGAACAACAGCTGGTCAAAACGGTTGCCATAAGGAGTAAACGTAAAGGAATTTTCATGAAGAACGAACGCCCTACGGAGGGCTTTCCGCCGTCCTTGATCGTCACTATCGTCGAGAATCACGTCGACTGCCGCGCCTGGTGCTGCGTCGCCTCGCTCGCCCACGCGATTTGCCGGTCGTTCGCCGACTTCTGACGGGTTTGATTTTAGAGTCAAACCAGGCCGCTCGCCCGGGTCCCAATGACCGTAAAAAGTCAAACTTTTGAGGATCGGATCGCTCAAGCCCTACAGTTCCCCTTCTTCCCTTTCGCCTTCCCAACGAATTACTACGCCGTGGGCCGTGTGCCGTACAAATTCAGCTTTGCGCAATAACCTGCTCATGAGTCGGTCGCGGGGCTTGAGCTCGGCTATTTGTTCAGGGCTCATGCTGCTTTCCGGCCCACATATCCTATTTATCCTTTGTCGGGTGAGGTGGCGGTGGCTGCGGCCTGGACAAACCTTGGGGCATGGGGCGTATGCCTTTCTCGATGCTCTCTTCTTCTGGAGCGACTTCAACTACGATTATCAGGTATCGTTCACGAAGGAGGAAATCGCGAAGGGGAAGGCCTACCACAACTACAAAATTCAAGAGATCGAAATCGAGGAAATGTCCGGCCTGAGCGTGTTCTACAAGAACGTGGCCGGCGACGTTTTCCGCACCTATTCGACCTACGGCCGCGGATCCGAAGAACTGGTCAGCGCTACGTGTGCTTGGATCTGACGCCCAAGGGCCGCAACGAGACCGGTCCCGGGTTCAACCTGGGCGACTGGGTACGGCTCCATGACCGGTACGAAGACGACAATTTCGATTTCATGGAAGCCTACCAACCAGCCAAAGCTCAGGACTGCGGTTCGAGCGAGAGCCGCTCTCATTAAGTTCTCGGGACCGCTACCACCTAGCCACCGTACGCCCGCATTCGGTTGGCCTGAAATCCCGTCATTTCTCCGGCTTCCACTGCCGCGTTTGAATGCTTCAAGCGCTTCGCGGATTTCCTGGATTTCGCGCAGAACCATCTCGTTCTCTCGTGGTGGGTCCGGCGCGGTAAGCATGATGTTGGAACGCACGGCGACAAGCGTTATCGATCCGTGTCAGCGGGTCGAACAAAGGAAAATTCAGTTTTGGCATATAGTGTTCTAGTGAACACATTATATATCGACCATGCAAGTGAGAGGATGGGAGTTGGCACCGGGCTCTGTGGGGGCAAGAGCCCTCATGCCGAGAAGCCGGGAAGGCCCAGACTTCACTATTAGTTCGTAGCCGGGGGGGTGTAACGTGTGTCTCTTAGAGGAAAACCTTGAGGAATTTGCCATCGTTTATGCAAAGCATCGATCATGGTTCCTATTCGATCGAATTGCACGCTTGGCGGAGCGCGGTGATGCTCACATTTTCCACGTTTGTCTATGAAAGATCGAGCGAGCGGCTCCAGCGGCATTTCGCGGGCTCGGACGAAAACGAAGTCATCTGAAAAGCGCTGAAATGGTGCGAGAGAAATTCGTGAAATCGACCGAGAACTTCTGAACCAGGAAGCGCAGGGAGAATAAAAGGCGCTCCAGGCGTGGGAATGCGACAATAGCAACCGGGTCGGCTGGAAAGCTCAGCGATTTTAATGCTTCAATTTTGGAGTTGCCGCATGCAACTCTGCGCTGCCTTTACGGATATAATCCATCCTGTCCTTGCGCGCTTGTTCAACTTTGCGGCCCGCCTGTTCGCTTTCCTTGATCGCGGCTTCAATCAAGCTTTGGCGCAGCTCCTTTAGCTCTTTCATCAGGTCGTGGCTGTACTGCAACGCCCCATCTATCGTAAGCCTACTTTCGATTTTGTCCTTCTCTAGACCGCAGTTAACGGCCGCAATGAAACCCTCATAGGTTGGAGGGCAAATTTCATACCCTGGAGGATTTGGAAACCGCAATCCATCATAGAGCTGACTGGCAACAAAGTTGCGTTGTTCCTCCGTAAGAGATTTCGGATCTACTTCAATTTTAATCGTGCTCGATGGAGCATCGACACCATGGCGGAGGCACTCCACCTGGTCTACATCACACAATATTTTCACTGTCGGTATTGCCCGCTTGTCCGGATCTTGGGTGCGATTGTCCTCCGCACCGCGAGCTTTTCTATGTTTGGCCTTTACAAGTTTGCCGCTCGGCCCTTCTTCGGACGCTGCAGAAAGTACAGAGAGTTGGGCGGCAAACGCGAGTGCTTCAGGTACGCAATAACGAGCTAAGCGATCTGGAGGGTTTCGAAATGAGTCCAGGTCAGGATATCCCGGCAGCGATCAAAACGCTCGCCGTCTCTGCGTCGAAAATAGAACGTGGATCCGCGAGAAGGATTGGTCATCAAAACAATGGTTAGTGTCCGAAGCATGGCTTTAGTTTTTTGGGCTTGACGGTTCTCGCCCGCATCAACGTGCTTCTCCAATACCTTTCTCGAAGGGTTGCCGCCCGCTTTTGTGTATAGCAAAACTCGGGGCCGCCTTGATTAATGCCCGTTGGAAATTACGGCAGTGCTATGCGTTTCGGGTGATCAAGTAACGTCGTGTGCCCGCAAGCCACTGGCCTTAAACCGGTCACCTCTTCAGCTTCGCCGGGCGGCCCTGATTCCTCAGAGCATCGCGCGTTGCTGTTCTCGCCCGGAAGACGCCAAATACCGTGGAAAATTAGACGCCAATTTTATATGATCTAATCCTATGCCAGAGCCCCCACACTTTACGAGCGCCTCAGCGGCGTCTACCCAATCGCCACCGTCGTTGATGACTTCATTAACCGCATCATGGTCGACCCGCGATTGAACGCGAATCCCCGGGTCGATGAAGCGCACCATCGTGTGCCCCCGTCGGGATTCAAATACCTGGTCACGGAAATGGTCTGCTGGGCCACCGGCGGCCCGCAAAAATACACCGGGCGTTCCATGTACGAGTCGCACAAAGACATGAAAATCACCGGCCTGAATGGGACGCGTTCATGGACGATTTTCAGCAGACGCTGGACAAGTTCAGCGTCCCCGCCCAGGAGCAGGCCGAGCTAAAGGCAATCGTCGACAGCACGCGCGCCGACATCGTCGTAGAGCCCGGAGCGGCCGCAACTTCGTAGCGCCTCAAACTTTTGCGCGATTTTTTCGATATCGATTCCCTTGAACGTTTGGCCCTACAGATAGCCAACGCGTCTCAAAAAACCCGCTAACCTCGCTAGCATACACCGTTGAGGTCGATCTCTACCGCCCAGCCAGGCGGTCAACGTCATTCGGTTGACACCCAGTTTTGTTGCCGTCTGACGATCACTCTCGGGTGACTCTTCCGTGTACCGCCCCAACGCTTTCAAAACTTCTTCGGTGCTCATACGCGCGGAGGGCAACGCCACCCGTGGCGAAGGGTCAGAGTAGTCAGGTCGATGATGATTGAAGCCTGTCGGTTCCATAGTTGAACGCGACGGCTACAGCGAACGGCTTTGAAAACTACTGGGGTAGTGATACCATTACGGAGGAAACTTCTCATTGTCGGTGACTCGGTGATGGGTTGTTTATCAAGCGCCGGGGGATGGTGATGCGTCTCCCGACGCGCTTTTCATATATTGGTCACTCTCGCTCCGTGTTCGGGTAATAGGCCCAAGCCGAAATGCGGCCGCAATACACTAATCCGGGCGGGTAGCTTCGCTGGTCGATTCCTACCAGCTACGCGTCTTGCGTTACCCTGAGCGATATGCAAAGACAGAGGCATTGATGGTCGAGGCTCCGCTCTTCCAAGTGCTATCAAACTTGAGAATATTTTAGACTTCAAGCTAAATATTGGAAGCAGCAGGAAGACGCTGGGGCTCAATGCGTTATCGAAATGCAAGGCCCAGGTCATGCCCGATCCCGCTTTCGCGAGCTGGAAAAGCTCTCCTCCGCGCTTCTCGAGGTAGCCTCCTACTTGAATTCCGGCGACGGGAGTGATGATCTCCTGCAATCGTTCCCGGCGTTGAATAACGCTCTTGCCGGTCAAGTCACGCCCATTATCCCAAAGCAAATCAAACAGGACATACGCAACTGGAGCAGTTGGACGTTTTTGCCATTTTTGAAGCAATTGGAAGCGGGGAATCCCTTTCTCATCCAGGGCCACGATCTCACCATCGAGGATCGTTGAGCGCAGATTTAGTTCTTCGACCGCATCTCGAACCGTTGGAAACTTCGGCTCAAGTGGCAATCGATTACGAGACCAGATCCGAGCTTTGCCCGCCGAATCGATCACTGCGATTGCTCGATAGCCGTCCATTTTGATTTCGAAAATCCAGTCCGGAGAGTCGAACGGATCTTTGATCAGGGACGCCATCATCGGTTCGATGATTTGCGGGAAAGGCCTTTTCACGTGGCGGCACGATACGCTCAATGGCAAGTCCTCTGACAACAAAGAGCGCGATGGGGGAGGGCGATCTCACGCCTAGACTTTCTGTGTTTGCAATTGCTACATTCGTCATAATCAACAGCAGATTTGGTTGATAAGGTGAATGCTCTGATGGAGTAAAAGTTCGCAGCCGGACGGCTCAGCTTGCGTCTCTTAGGACGTGAGGAACTCGCCGTCCTTCCAGCGCAGTATTGATCACGGCCACCATGTAGTCGAGTTGCACGCATCACGGAGCGGAGACAGCGGTACGTTTGTGACGTTCATCTACGAGAAGGACTCAGAGCGACTCCTGCGGCATGTTACCGGAACCGACGAAGACGAGGTGATTCTTCAATCGCTGGCGTGGAGCGAGAAAAATTCGTAAAGCTCGAGGTCGAGGGGTTGATCAATGTCCGCCTCATTAATTAGAAATTTGCCCCAGCATTAGTAGGATTAGAAGAACCATTTGCAAAACTACCATAGCGATCGCAAGTAAGCCGATAACTCGCGCATTCCAGATGTACCACGAAGCGTTTAGAAGTTTGGTGGAGTGTAACCATTTCAGCGGCGACTTAGTCTTCTCGCGCCACCTCAACGCATAAGCCCGGTTTTTTTCGGCGAAAAAAAAGGCCTACGACGCCGATGTACAGACAACCAACGATACCGATTGTAGTAGC
>JBEEIB010000360.1:0-2858 GCA_041167675.1 Verrucomicrobiota bacterium | reverse complement strand
AGCCGTCCGACATGTGCCAGTTCCGCCTGCGACTGTTGCAAAGCCGCTTGCATCCGTTGCCTCACCTCGATCTCCTTCCGGAGTTCGTCGTTTACCGTTGTGAGCTGCCGCGTGCGCTCCACTACCCGTTGTTCCAGCTCGCTGTTTAGCTTCTTAATCTCGGCCTTGGCTTGCTTCAACTGGGCAGTTTCCACGATTTCCCAGTCTTTATTTCTGCGGGCAATGGCGAATTTGTGAGTGCGCGCGACATCCAGAATTTCAGTGGCGGTGCTCCTCGCCAATGGATAGGTGCAAAGCGCGAGTATCCGCCGCCTTTCGATGAAGTCGTTGACCTCTCCTTCGTAGTCGGTAAAAGCACTCCACTGTTTCTTTTTCAGCCACGCAGTGTTGGAACTAAGACGCAATCCGACATAACCGTTAGCCAGTGCATATTCAAGCTTCTCGTCCCATCTCCTGATCACTCTCTTCAGGTCAAACTCCTCGTCGCGAAGGTAAAACTCGGGTCCACCAAGAATTTCTATGCTGTGGTTATTCAAATAACGATCAAAGCCGGGAACGGAGCGCCGCATGGCGCGCTTCACTTCCTCTGCCGTCAAGGGCTTATAAGCTACCCACACGCAGAACTCCCCCGATTCCAATCCGACCTTGAAATAAGGAACCAAAGCGTCGAGCAGATCTTCTTTTGTTTCGTAGAACAGGAAAAAATGCGTTCCCCAGGAAACATCGCCCACCACGCGAATCCCCGTCTTTCTGACCTCGCGTTCCTGAGTCCGCTCCGGAGCGTCAATCCGACGGGATTGAGATGCGGCATTCATGCGGGCCTCCCGGGTCGTACATTGGCTTGGGAGCCGTTTGCGCGACAATAAGGTCACTTATTCACCCTTGGCGCTTCGCTGTCAATACGCTTGAGGGTGTAATGTAATATCTACAAAACCGGACTTGGGAAGCAAAACGGAACGTCGTCGGGAATAATTACCTGCAACTTCTCGAACCGCTCGATGTCGGCCCCATACAGTTTTTTCAATTCAGCGTCAGGATGACGACGTGAGCCTCATCACTAAAACGGCCCGATCTATGGTTTTCGTTGTGGATGATGATCCCTCCGTCCGGGATGCCATTACCCGCCTGCTAGGAACGGTTGGATTGCCGGTCAAAGAGTTTGGATCGGCGTTCGAATTTCTCGCCGGAGACCGTCCCGAGGAGCCTAGCTGCCTGGTCCTCGACGTACGATTACCGGGAATAAGCGGTATCGATTTTCAACGTGAGCTAAGTAAGGCCAACATCCGCATCCCCATTATCTTCATCACCGCACATGGCGACGTGCCGATGAGCGTTAAAGCCATGAAGGCCGGAGCCGTTGAATTCCTGATCAAACCTTTTCACGACCAGGACTTGCTGGATGCCGTTCAGATGGCGCTCGAGAAAGACCGCCTTCGACGTTTAACTGAGTCCGAAATCGCCGACCTGCAGCGGCGCTTGCGAGGCCTGACTCCGCGCGAGCGTGAGGTGCTTCCGCTGGTTATCTCCGGTCGTCTCAACAAGCAAATCGCGGCCGAAATAAATGCCAGCGAAGCCACCGTCAAGGTCCATCGCAGCCAATTGATGCGAAAGATGGAAGCAAAATCAGTTCCTGACTTGGTGAGAATGGCCGAAAAAATGGGGATTCGCGCCGCTGCCCCTAAACCCGATCCTTCTTTACCAAAGTAGAATACCGCTATCTCTAGAGATAATATTCGCAGATATAACAGGATGTTACCTTCCAGTGTGGATAGTAATTGTACTTACGTTAATCCAGTGATTGTAACCGCATGGTTCATAAGATTTTATATCAGCCTGCTAAGTAAGGTGTTCCAACTATTTCTAATGTGGTCTACGCGTTGCGCCAACGCGGCAACCTGAAACTCGTGTGAGCCCGCTTCCAAACTAATTTCAGGGATCACCGCAGAAGACGCTACTTACAAAAACAGAGGGAGACTGTTCTGAGAAAGCTTCGCATCTTGATTGCTGACGATCACGGTTTGATACGCCGTGGTATACGCACCGTTCTTCAGGCCCGCCGAGGTTGGAAAATTATCGGCGAGGCCGCAAACGGACGCGAAGCAGTGGAAAAGGCCACAAAGCTAAAACCGGACGTGCTAATAGTCGACATCAGTATGCCCGCACCGGATGGAATAGAGGTGACCAGGCAAATTCGTGAGTCACTGCCGCACGTCAAGGTCCTCGTGCTCACCATGCACGAATCACATCAGATGGTCCGTCGGGCATTGGCCGCCGGTGCAAATGGATACTTGTTGAAATCCGATATCGTGGACTATCTCCCCAAGGCCGTCAGAGCGATTGCAGAAAACAAACGCTTCTTGACACCCAAAATATCCGAAATCGTACTCGAGGAGTTTATCAATGCAGGAGATAAGCCTGAAGAAGAAAAGCCGGCAGGGCCTCGGATAACGCCTCGCGAGTTGGAAATTATTCGCCTCTTGGCTCAGGGCAAGTCCAATAAGGAGCTGTCAACTCAGCTCGGAATCACGGTCAGAACCGTGGAGACTCATCGCAGCAAAATCATGCTTAAGCTTGGTCTCCATTCTTTAGCCGAACTTATTCACTATGCGATGCGTAACGAAATAATCTCAGTAAAGGACCCCGAGTAATGTACTGACGCTCATGGTGTCGCTGCCCTTTGCAACATTCCGCTTCAGATCTGGATCGCTCAAAGCGACGATTTTAGAGCTTTTCGCCCACCTCATTTTTCAAGGCGCTTCGCAGAAATTGTGGGAGAATCGCGCCACACGTTACGTTCTCCCTGGATGAACAGCCAAACCGCTAAATCTGAGGTGTCGCCTACGTGGACTGTCGCTTGT
>JBEEIB010000359.1:0-12643 GCA_041167675.1 Verrucomicrobiota bacterium | reverse complement strand
CAGTCATCACCGGCGGCACAACCGGGATAGGGTTAGCCGCAGCAAAGCTCTTCGTCAGAGAAGGTGCTTACGTCTTCATTACGGGCCGTCGCCAGAATGAACTCGATCAGGCCGTGAAGGAAATCGGCAGCAATGTTACCGGCGTTCAGGGAGATGTTGCCAAACTGGCCGATCTAGATCGTCTCTACGAGACCGTCAAGGCAAAGGGACGAATCGATATCGTTTTTGCTAACGCTGGTCTCGCTGAATTTTCTCCCTTGGTAAACATCACGGAGGAGCATTTCGACAAACTATTCAACATCAATGTAAAAGGAACATTATTCACGGTGCAAAAAGCCTTACCGCTACTAAATGATGGCAGCTCTATCATTCTCACCGGCTCCGTCGCAGGCGTCAAAGGCACTCCCGCCTTCGGTGTCTATGGCGCGACTAAGGCTGCCATCCGTAATTTCGTGCGAGCATGGACCGTAGAGCTGAAGGATCGTCGTATCCGCTCAAACGTTCTTAGCCCGGGTCCGACCGATACTCCGCAGGTGACTCGGCAACCTGCGGACGCTATTGCGCGGATTGTGTCCACCATCCCGATGGGGCGAATGGGAGAACCCGATGAAATCGCCAAGGCGGCGCTATTTCTGGCCTCGGATGACTCCAGTTTTGTCACGGGCATCGAACTATTCGTTGATGGTGGCCGAGCGCAAATCTAAGTTGTTCGCTTGCCCTTTCTTCAGACGCCGGAACGCTAGCTAGCTAATCCCGGACTGAAAATTTGAAACTTAACAAAAACAAAGAAAGAAACACCTTATGCAAAACCATCGTAATTATTTGATAACGGGCGCAACTGGCAACGTCGGCAATCGGGTAGCTAGACAACTTCTGTCCCAAGGCCATCAAGTTCGTGTATTTGGTCGCAATCGAGAAAGGCTGCAACCGTTAATCGACATGGGTGCCACTCCATTTGTTGGGGACATGTGGGACAAGGAAAGTGTCAACGAAGCATTTCGAGGTATCGATGCGGCCTTGTTGATCGCCCAGGGAAATCGATCTTCCCACGATTACAGACGTGATTTTGCCCGTGCCGGCGAGAACTATGCCGCCGCTTTGACAAGCCATGGGGTCAAATGGGCTGTGTTCATCAGCGCTCTTGGTGCTGATGATGACCACAATCGGGGCGTGGTTCTGGTGATTTGTAACTGAGCAACGCGACCGGTCACAGAATCGCGATGCTTCCGGAAAAGACGACCTCATATTCCTATACGACCGATTCCTGGTATCTGGCGTTTTTGCTTGGGTTTTCATCGCCGCAGTAATCAGCTACGGAACCTACACAGTAGTGGGTCCGGTTCGGTTGGTGCTCCGGAAGGTGAAGTCCGCTTAAGCGAAATAGCCTACCTGTCCACGAATTAGGTGCAGTAAACGACCATAGTCTACGATTTAAGCACAGTGCGACACCAGACAGGTCGGATGTAATAGGCGGATTCACTGGGAATGAGGGAAAATGCCGGGCATCGCTCCAACCAATACTGCAGCGTTTGATAAGAGAGCCTGGCTTCGCGAGTAATCGCGCAAGCGGTCTATACAACGCCGAATTCCACGATCATATTTTATATTCGGCTTTTAGCATCTCTCCGGCGCGTTCGCCGATGATAACGCAGGGGCCATCGTGTTACCGGTTGTCACGCGCGGCATGATAGACCCGTCAGCAATACGCAGTTTTTCGATTCCATAGACCTTGAGCTTGGCGTCCACGACCGACATGGAATCACGTCCAATTTTAGCCGTACATGTCTCATAGGAGTAAGTCGTGGCACCATCGCGTATGAAATTTTCAAGATCGATGCCTTTCAAATTGCGCGGCATAACTTCGCGTTTTGCGTAAGGTCGAAGAGAAGCAGAATTCCCGATTTCGCGGCAAAGTTCGATACGAGCCATCGCGGCTTTCATGTCGTCTGGATGAGACAAGATATTGTCTTGAATCTGGAGCGGGTCGAGCGGGTTAGGTCGTGTCAGGAGGATCCGACCGTGGCTCTTTGGCTGCACGACACCTACTAACAGTGTCCAAGAACTTGCGGGTGGGTTGAATCTGGCTGCCGTCTCAGCACTGCAGATCGGTACTCCCGCTTGACAAGTCTGCTAATCCGGAGTGTTGAGGCTAGGATCGGTTTTCCAGAAGAAGGTTGCTTCGGCCGCGTTGTTGCGTGGAGCGAGCGGTTGCCGATATTCCCAGATACAGCTACTTCTAAAGTGATCTTGAAAATTCTGTCCCACGCCGGGAAGATGCTGCACGAGAGGGATCCCGAGGCGCTGTAGTTCGACCTGGTCGCCAATCCCGGATTGCATCAGCACCTTCGGTGTGTGGATCGCACCCAGGGACAGCACCACCTCAAGCCCCGCGCTGATACGACGGGTCTTGCTGTCATAAGCAATCTCCACCCCTGTTGCCTGCTTGCGCTTGAAGGTCACACGAGTGACCAGGGCGTGAGTGAGCACAGTGAGATTCGGTCGGTCCATGTAGGGGAAGGTATAAGAACGAAACACAGATTGTCGTTTTCCATCGCAGACTCGCAGATCGAGGAGAGAGGCACCGCCATCACCTTTCGTCATACGACCGTTGTGGCTTTCAAAAGTCGGAATCCCCACTGAACGTGCTCCTTCCACCATAGCAGGAGCGACCGGATTGGGATCAGGAGCCGGTTGAACAAATACCGGTCCTCCGGTTCCGCGATATTCCGGATCCGGCGGGCCATGCCAATCTTCAACGCGGCGGTAGATATTCAATACTGATTCATAGTTCCATGCTGCTTCGTCCCCCTCCAGAGGCAAAGAAGTCCCAGTCGTTCTTGTGCCCATGTGCCCAAACCATCGCGTTGATACTGGATCCGCCGCCGAGTACCTTGCCCATAGCCAACGGAATGGAGCGGCCGTTGAGATACAGACTTGGCTGCCCCAGAAAGCCCCAGTTGCGCTCGCTAACACGGCTCAGAGGCCATTGAACCGCTTCCATCACGTTTGGGACGTCGTCGTTACCCCCCGCTTCAAGCAGCAGCACATCGACGTCCGGATTCTCGGCCAGCCTGCGTGCCACAACCGAGCCAGAAGAACCCGATCCGCAGACAATAAAGTCGTAATGTGGTTTTATTTCGGCCGCGAGTTTCTGCTGGTTGACACGTACTCGCTCAATGAAATCCGCCGTCTCCGTGTTTCGCTCAAGACTCGCGCGATCAATATTTCCCTCAGGATTTGTCGCAGCCTGCGCCTCGATGTTCATAAACTCCTTTTCGAGCGAGCCAGCTAGCCCGCGTTGTTCGGCTACAGCAGTCGGATATAGATATTCTTCTCCTGCGTATAGCTGATCAGTTCCTCCAGACACTCCTCGCGTCCGATCCCCGACTGCTTATAGCCGCCAAAAGGCGTTCCGAGAAAATGGCGTCCGACTTCGTTCACCCAGACGTAACCGGCCTCCACCGCGGATGCAGCGCGGTGCGCGGTAGCCAGATCGTTGGTCCAAATCGAACAAGTTAGCCCATAGTCAAGCGCGTTTACCGCGCGGACCATTGCGGCTTCGTCGTCCCAGCGAAGTACGGAGAGAACCGGGCCGAAGATCTCCTCGCGGGCAATTCTCATTTCGGGGGTCACATCCACGAACACGGTGGGGTCGATAAAGAAGCCATTTGCTAGTTTCGGGTCTGTTGATTGGCCGCCTCCGGCCAAAAGCCTAGCGCCGTTCTTACGGCCTGTTTCGATCATCGCAAGAATGCGTTCGGACTGGCTACGGCTGGCGATCGCGCCCATCTTTGTTTCAGGCTCAGTCGGTAATCCCGGACGGATCGCTGTGCAACCTCCACGCAGGTGTTCTAGCACAGCGGATCACAGTTTTAAGAATTACGCCACTGTGCGGCAGTTTCCGTTCAATGGCGGTGATAGCCAACGATGGCAGCTTTTCAGCTAACCAGGTAAAGGACGACAAGTCGGAATGGCGCAAAGCTAGGCGGAGAGTGATTGGACACGTAAAGCGACCGGCCACGTCGACCTCCTCATGGATGGATGCAGCTCTGAATTAGCGGAAAAATCGCGTCCGCAATAGTCGTAGAAGAGAAATGGCGGAAGGAGATCTATCCGCAGAAAGCGGCTTTTTGTTATGACTCAGGTCATGACTGCTCTTTCTAGTAGGCGCGATTCAACGCGCCGCTTTTAGTAACTCTTTCTCCCGAACCTCTTTCATCATCCGGGAAACAGTCGAGCGATCCACATTGAAAAGTTCTGCAATCTCGGCCTGACTCTTCTCACCAAACCGAATCATCTTGATCGCTTCCTCTTGCTGAGTCCTCGAAAGCTTGTAACGGCCGCCACCGATGCGCCCGTTAGCTCTGGCACGCGCCAGGCCGAGCTTCGTTCGCTCCTTGATTATCTCGCGCTCGAACTGGTCGAAGCTGCCAAGCATGTTCATCATGAGACGGCCGGCGGGCTGCGTCGTGTCGATCGACTCGGTTAGGCTTTTAAAGCCAGCTCCAGCTTCATCAACCCTCGCTAGGATTCGAAGCAAATCGGCTAAAGAGCGGGTGAGACGATCGAGTTTCCAGACAATCAACACGTCACCTTTACGATGGGAGTATTGACAACGAGCGCCATTAGTTTTTCCGCATACGCGGTCGTGTTCCTAAAGACTTAGCCCACGTCTCGTGCCAACTGCCTGTGAAATTCGTAATTCCTTGCTGCTAGATGAATTAGGAATATTCTTAAAAACAACATAGGTGTTCTAAACCGGCTGCTTGCCAAGGAATCTGGAGTAGGTTCATGGAGGCGCCGATGCGACACAATTGCAAATGGTAGAGGACGGTCAAGGTAACGAGGTCATACCGTTACTGTCGCTCAGCTCGGCAAAGAGAATCCGACTACCCTGTATGTCGCAGATGCAGTTAGTAGGTATTTACGGACCTCACGAGATTCCTTAATCTTGTCCTGGACACTTATTGAACTATAGAGACGCGAGAAGATTGCGGACTAATTACCAAAGGTGAATGCGGCAGTTATCTCGTCCCCTTTCCGATAGTTAGAGACCTCGGATTTGGTTCAACGGAAATCCGTAAGTGCGAAATTTCGCACGGATATGCGATCAACAGCATTTATAGATAAACGCCTAATCAGCGGGCACAAACATTGAATAATAAAAGGTTGGCACGCTATGTGTTCGATTTCCCAGCATGAGAAGAGACTAACCTGATGACGCCAACTAGGGAAAGGCGCTATCATTCGACAACGGTTACCGAATTCCATCAAACCGGAAAAGAGAAAGGCCATGAAACAGGTATTCACGCGATTCAGTATTGTGGGCGCTTCGGCGTTTCTTAGCCTAGCTGTGGGCTGTGCTAGTACGGAGCAAACAGAGACCCTGCTTTCAGAGGCAGGCTTTAGATCCGTCATCGCTACCGACCTCTCTCAGCGGCAACTTCGACCGTATAAAGGACGGTCACGGAGCGGAGCGGAGAAAGCTATTACGCTTATGCGGATCCGGCTCGCAACCAGGTCTACGTTGATAACCAATCCCAGCTTCAAAGATATCGACAACTCAAAAGAGAACTTGAAGCCGCCCAACAAAGCTACAACCCGCCGGTTTATGATTAGGCCGCTAACAGCCTACGTGGGATCTTGCCTAACTAGTAACGTACCCAGAGCCAACCTATGGGTGCCAGAGGTGTGCCGCTTTAGTGAATGCGAAGAAATGCTAATTCTGGCGATGGAGGTAACGGGCAGCGACGATCGAGGGTTGCTCAAGCAAGCGGCCGGCCCCGATGTTGAAGGCGAGCCGGATAAACTGTGCGTGCGTCCAGGCCAACGGGGTGGCGGAAGTGGTGCCGGTTCCAGGTGCAAAGCCGGACTGGCGGGAGGGCGGTTGGTTATCCCAGACCTGCTCAGATAGCAAATAACCTTCGTTCGCGGTACGCCTCATCGCGATCAGGTGCGCTTTCGCTGCAAACACGTTGTGAGTCGCCAAGTCATACTCCCCACGTTCGCCGGCAAGAATAGGCCACAACCGGCCATGGGTCGTAAAAGAGTCCGAGAAGCTCACGGCCAACGGGGCGCCCGTGGACATTTCCCCGTATCCGTCATCGGTGTAGCGGTACCAGAACACGCCGTTTGGGGTCTTTACGGCGAGTTGCGCATCGACCATCCGGAGGCTGTTGATAATGTCCTGGTCGTATGGGGACTTGACCCCAAGACGTGCCAACTCGAGGAACCCAGCGTCAGCCACCGCACGTTGGTCGATGCTGCTCGGACCGCCATTACGGAGGCCATACGTAGTGCCAGCGTTGGCATCGCCGTCCTTCGTGACGCGCACGTAATATGGAAACGGGCCGTAAGGCCCGTTTTGGCTCACCGTCCACTTCTCCAACTGCGACCGCCAGGAGTCAGCCGTAGTGAGGTAGCGCTGCGTGGAAGCAGCGTCGCCGTTGATCTGCGCAATGTCGGCCGCGCAAACCAGGCCAGCGATCTCGCTGGCGATCGACGAAGGGGAATAGCCGTTCTGCTCTTCCCACCTCTCTTGCGGTGTAAATGGTGCGGGGTACCCCTCAGGCGACACGAAGCTCACGAGGAAGTCGGCCGCCGGCTTGACGTGCCGCAACCAGGTGGTTGCGTCCTCTCGACCAAGTTGGTGTGCGAGAATGATCGGGTCGGCTACTTCGTCCAACTGCAAGCTGTCGAAAACCGGCGTGCCGTCGACCTTGGAATTTTGGGGGAAGGAGCCGTCGGGCTTTTGCTGGACATCAAAAAGGAAGTCCAAGGCGCGGCCGGCGCCGGCCAAGTCCCCCTCGACGATGAGCGCCGTCACGATTTCGTAGAGGTCGCGAGACCATACCGCATGGTAGACTCCGGAGGGATTAATTAGGCCGGTCCCAAACGCCCACGGCATTGTCGGGGAGGCGACAAAGGCCCCCCGGTAAGTCTTGTCCTCACTAGCGGCGAGCACCATCGCAGAAACTGCATACAACTTGCGTAGATCCTTATTAGGAAGGTTTGCAGGAGGATTGCGCAACGAGTGCAGGTACTGGTCCCAACCCTTAGCGTATTCGCGAGAGAGTTGATCAAATCCGGCCCCCAACGAATCATTTGCAATGTCGAGCGCCGCAGACTGAGTGGCGGCAAAACTGAGTGCGAGTGTGAGATGCTGATTGCCCCAGCGCCCGGTCAGGGGTAACCGTCCGGTCTGCACCACAGTTCCATTCGGTGCGGAGGTGTAGTGGCCGGTTAGCCGGTAGTGCTGGCTCAAGTCAGTTCCGCCGTCGCTCGTTCCAAGGTAGCCATTGGAAGTCTCGGTAAAGGCAGGCGAGGCAACCAAAGCGCTCGCGACCTCCATTTGCGCATCGGAGGCGAGCAGCGACTCGCCATGCGTTCGGCCAGACTCGCTCAGAGCGGCTCCTATTATCGGGTTGTTGAGCTGCGGCTGGTAAACGGCGTAGAGCTGGTAAGGTCGGCCGTTCAGCGAGATGAACTCGACTTCGATGAGCAGCGTCGCCCGGGAAGGATCCGTGACGAAGGTTGTGGTGAGGCGCCAGCGGTTAACCGTGTCGCTGTTAACGATTTCGTAGGTCAGGTTGGTGAGATCGTCACTCTCCTCACGCCGCCCCTGATCCGTGCTTACGAATCGTGTGAAGGAGGTGGACGCGTCCTGGGCCCGTACGGCGAAGCTGTGCCCATCGGTGATGACGAAGTCGAGGTTACGGACGCTTGGAGTGTCGATACGAGGGTAGTAGACTTCGCTCAGCCGGCCACCCTCCAGGGTGAACCACACTTTGCTCGCAGTGGTGTAGCTCGTGCCGAAGCCGGTTTTCTTAGCTGGCAACCAATCCGCCTTACCGCCGGGGCCGCCAGGCGCCACGCCTTGGTCTTGAGCTTTGAGGGGAAGCTGGTCAACGTAAACCGCTGCACAGGCGACAATCGCGTCAGCCAATAGAGCAAGTATGTTCCTTTTCATTGGGGGCGACTTTCAGCTTCCAGCAATTGTTCGCGCGATCGAGAGGAAAAATCCAGAAGCTAGAATTTGAAAGCCAGGAGTGGCTCCGAAGCGCATGGCAGAAGACGGAAGCGGGGAGATGGGATTGCGGTGAGGTCTCAACAGATCGTTTCTAAGAATCAAGTTAATGGCGGTCGATCGGATCTCTTATTAATCCCGGGCCTCACCGCAGAATCAGCAATTCTAGCATCTGCAAAGTGGACGAGGGGCGATTAAATGAATTGGGTTCGGCCACTAATTTCAATCGAGTCGGAAACTCCGAAGTTTTCTTTTATGCGTGATGAAGAGCGGTAGTCCAAGCAAGAAAAACTGTGCTTTTCGAAAGCCGCCGCCTGTGTAGACAAGTAGGTCTTCCGGTCAAGCGATTTCCGCAGTCCACACAGCGGCACGATCGAGCCAATGGTTCCCGCGGATTCGGAACCCTAAGAATGCCAGGCTTCTTCAGTGAAACCATGCCCCGCACATGCCCTAAAAATCGACACGTTTTGTCCACCGACAGTTCTCCGATTCGCAACGGAACAACGGATATCTCTAGCTTGTATTGAGTAACTTATATACAATCATAACTCGAGAATCCAATCGGAGTACGTTTCTGAAGCCCGATACATTGCACTCGGAATTTTTCTCTTTTGGCTCAAATCCGTCAGTTGGCAAAGCAGTTGGAATCGGAAGGAGGATTTTAGCGGCTAGGTCGAGCGAGTACCGCGATCTCCTCTAGCCCGAGTGCGTATTATATCACGGCATATTCCGCGATAGGTGAAGCGAGCGGTTATCCGAAAATCGACCCTTGTCGATTGCAGGTGCGCCGGTGCGAATGCGGTCAGTGCCGACCACGCACAAAAAGCGAATGACGCCAAAGCATATGAGACCAAAAAATAACAGCCAGCGAAAGACCTCTTTGAACAATCGCGCTCCTGCGGATGAAGGTAAATTAAGGCGAGGCGCTCGAGTCACATCAACAGTACGCTTCATGTGCTAATGCCGGACCCCGGAGGTCGAAAGCATCAGATTTACTTCAGCAACATGAAAACAAAAAACGCTCTAAATTCGATTAGAGCGCGTTTCTTAGGCCGCCGGCTATCCTGATACTCGAAATTCTTTGCGGAGAATACAAAATTTTGGTTCAACGTGCAGCGGAAGTATCACTTTAGTTCACCAAAATCAGTTATTGCACAGCAATCCACAGGAAGCCCGGATGTTAGGGTTAGCCTCCCCTAATTTTTATCAGACATAACTCCTTTTATGTATCGTAATACCGCTGTCCATTTTTGAGCCTTTCCGCTACCCTTTGGACCCGACGTCTGACCGCGCCTTAACCTCACTCTTTCCGTGCGATTGGACTCACTCGTTTTCTTGAGGAAGGTGGCACACTTGAGGGAGCACAAAACATCAACGCCCTTGAATGGTAACTTTCGCCTGAGCTGCATTCTTATTGGCGTTCTCGTTTCCGGATGTGTTGACACCGTTAAGATTTCTTATCCGGCAGCATCAGAGATTCACCCGGAATTCGACAGAACGTACACGAGCTGGAACGGAGAACGCGTAGAAGTCAATTGGACACCCACTTTGCAGGCTGAGTCGGCCAAATATTTGGCGAAGTACGATCGAGTCCTGCTCGCAAACTCAATCCGCGAGAAGGGTCTCCGGAATGAATATAAAATCGCCGGGAAGGGGACACCCCTGGTGGTCTACACGAAAAACCGCCATAGTACACCGAAAGAGCAACACTATCCGTCAAGCGGCATCGTGCTTGGAATAACTGCCGTCAAAGAAACTCGCCCAAGGCAAGTACCATTGCTCAAACTCTATGATTCGTTCGACCCGGCCGTTGTGCGATCCGCTGCCGGCGCGGATCCGATTGCAGCCAATTACACGGCTACCTTAGCGGTATTGTATTCACACGCCCGAAAAGTGGCCGGAAGCTCATTCGCATCGTTCATAAGACCTGACAATCCAAGGTTCGCCACCGGCATCTATTTGATTCATCCTTACGATCCCAATAAGATTCCCATACTATTCATTCATGGCCTGCTTGGTTCTCCGCTTTCGTGGCAAAACCTGACCAATGAACTCTGCTCGGACCCGAAAATTCTCGAGCACTATCAACCGTGGTTTTTCCTTTATCCGACCGGCCAACCAGTCTTAGAAAGCGCAGCGCAACTTCGCGAGGACCTGCAGACAACGCAACGCTTATTCGATCCACAAGGCAGCGCGATTGCCTCGCATCACATCGTGGTTGTCGCTCATAGCATGGGAGGACTGCTGGCGCATACTTTGGTGTCTGACTCACACGACGCTCTTTGGAATGTGTTCGCGACCAAGCCACTAAACAGCTTGACCCTGTCGGTTGAGGAAAAGGATCTAATCCTGCAATATTTCTTCTTTCGACACCAGGCTTCTATCGATCGGGTTATCTTTCTTTGCGTCCCTCATCGAGGCAGCTCGCTGGCAGGCGGCGTTGTGGGCAGCGTAGCTAACCGACTCATCCGACGTTCCAAAAACCCAGCCCGCGCGCTGAAAGAATTGGCCGCAGAATACCCCGGTATTTTGGACCCTTACTACGCTCGAGTGAATGCGCGCGGCGGCCCCACCAGTCTGTTTTCGATCGCCCCAAATCCTTTATTAAGCGGTCTTGCTGCCTTACCGATTAAGGTTCCGTTTCACAGCATCATCGGAAACCTCGGAGTAGACCTGGGACCCGACAGCTCAGATGGACTCGTCACTTATAGGAGCGCCCATTTGGAAGGAGCTGAATCAGAAAAGATCATTCCGGCAGGGCACTACCTAATGGCGAATCCAGAAACGGTCGCTGAGATCAAACGCGTTTTGGAAGAGAATATCGCGCGAAGGGCTAGGCGATAGAATTGTTGGCCCTGGCGAGGGCGAACCTTGACGACGTGCGTTCGCGGCGTACTAGAGACTCTTTATGAGTTGGGCATGTCCGCGATGTGCGCTCTTCTCCTGCGCTTGCGAACAGCAACCTTGGTTCGCGCATTTGAGGAAACGATGTGGAAGGAGGCAATCACAGAGGTGTCGATGGCTTCCTCCCGGCCCACCAGGGTCCCCTAATTTTAATTTTCAACCCGTCTCGCTAAGCTCGCGGCCGGTGAATGTGCGGTGCCACGGCGGCATGGTTAGGACGATATCCCTCTGCAACAAGCTGGCCTCAGGCTGCTCTTAGCAGTTTCCAATTCAAGCCTGAGTAGTTACCAAAGTTTTTATCAGGCTGGCTTGGCTAGAAACGCCAGAAACTCACGAACAAAGAGGTCTGGTGCGGTATCCATCGCGATATGCTGCTGACCAGGTAACACCACGATTCGACTGTTCGGCAACGCTCCATTCACCGCCTCGATAGCTGCTTTAGAAAACGAAGGGCTATCACCGCCCAACAGCAGCAGCGTCGGGACGTTTAAGGTCTTAAATCGTTCCGGCTTGAATTGATATGCCTCGTGTACACGCAATTCACGCGGAAGCGTGTGAGCCGCAGCGATGCGCGCCGGGAATGCAGGTGATAATTGAAAAAGTTCAAATTCATGAGCGGGCATCCTGACAACTTCATGGAAGAAGGTGGTCAGAACACCGCGTCGATCACCCGAATCAAGTTGTGCCCGAAGCCGATCAACAATGCCTTCTGGGTAAATTGAGAGGCCCACAAGCGCCAGTGGTGGTTCGTACAAAATCAGTTTGCGAAGATGAGATGTGCGCAGACCCGCTTCAAGAGCGCACACAGCGCCGAAGGAATGACCGAGCAGGTCAACGCCATTCCCAATTGGATCCACCACCGCGGCAACGTCATCGAACTCTCGCTCGATGGCATAGTTTGACCCGTCGCCACTCTCTCCACGACCACGCCGATCTACGGCGTAAACCGTAAAGCACTTCTCCAATGCTGGAAGAATGGGTTTCCAGCGTGTAGAAAAGCCGCCTGTACCATGAACGAGCACCAGGGGCGCTCCTGATCCGCTTCGTTGGTAGGCCATAAGCGTACCATCTCCCGGAAAGAATTCTGAGAGCGGGCCGGGCTCCCACGTACGATGAGCGCTTTGCGCGTGAGCGGCACAAGGACGTCAAACGGAACTGCGCAAAATATCGACCAAATAATCACGCAAAATAATTTCCAAAATCACAGGGGAAGAATCCCCTTTCCTGCGCCAGATTGTGTGTGATAACGTCCTTTATCACACTCTTATGAACACAGCGGGGGATGGCATAAACGAGTTGATTATCGCGCCTTCACAAGCCCTCCGGCCGGCGCCACTGTTCGCGCCAACGCGAAAAGCCGCGCGACGCTTCCTCGAGTTTTTCACGGCACAGATCAACAACGCTCATACGCGACGGGCCTATCTAAACGCGACCCGCCGCTTCGCCGACTGGTGCGCTTCCAAAGACATTCACGAGCTCGCGCAGGTCGAGCCTTTCCATGTTGCGGCTTTCGTGCACGATCTGCAAGAGGAGCTATCGCCGCCCTCCGTAAAACAGCACCTGGCCGGGATTCGCATGCTCTTCGACTGGCTTGTGACCGGACATGTTATCGACACTAATCCGGCCCATTCGGTCCGGGGCCCGCGGTACACGGTCAAGAAAGGCAAGACGCCGGTCCTAACGCCTGAGGAGGCCCATGCGCTGCTTGAGAGC
>JBEEIB010000358.1:0-5073 GCA_041167675.1 Verrucomicrobiota bacterium | reverse complement strand
TGGCCAACGACGTGGCCGTGGGCTTCGGGGGTGCCGGCGGTTACCTCGAGATGAATGTCTACAAACCCCTGATCATTTTCAACGTTACGCACTCCATCACCATCATGACTGATGGGTGCACGAACTTCCGCAAATTCCTGGTCGAGGGTACCAAGCCCAATGTGAAGAGGATCAACGAATACGTGGAACGTTCGCTGATGCTGGTCACGGCGCTCTCGCCGGTCATTGGCTACGACAAGGCATCGAAGATTGCGCACTACGCGCTGGATAACGACCTCACATTGAAGGCCGCCGCGCTGAAGCTGGGCTTCGTCACAGAAGCTGAATTCGATCGCGTTGTCGATCCGAAAAAAATGGTCAAACCATATGTGGCGACGGCTGCCGCCTAATCGTGAAGCAGAAAAATCACAAACCCTGAATTAAAAAAAAGAAAAGAGAGGAAACGAACATGACTAGCACTACCAAACGCGGAATCGAATTGCTCCATGACCCATCGCTCAACAAGTCCACCGCTTTCAGCGAAAAAGAAAAGCAGGCACTCGGTCTTGTTGCACTGGTACCCGACGTAACGGAGACCGAGGAACTGCAGTTGCAACGCGTGATGCTGCAGCTCAGCAAGAAGGACACAGACCTCGAACGCTACATTTATCTCAACAATCTGCTCGATCACAACGAAACGCTCTTCTATCGAACGGTCATGTCGGATCCGGCGCGCTTTCTGCCGATTGTGTACGACCCGACTATCGGCGAAGCATGCCTGAAGTTCGGCCACATCTACCGCCAGCCGCGTGGCATGTATCTCTCGATCACGCGCCGCGGCAAGGTGAAGGAGATTCTGAAAAACTGGCCGCAGAAGGACGTTCGGTTCATCTGTGTCACCGACGGCGGCCGGATCCTCGGTCTCGGTGACCTTGGGGCAAACGGTGCCGGCATTCCCATCGGCAAGCTGCAGCTCTACACCGCCTGCGCCGGAGTGCCGCCGCAATATCTGCTGCCTATGTACCTCGACGCCGGCACCAACAACGAGCAATACCTGCACGACCCTTTATATCTGGGAATGCGCAAGACGCGCCCGGCGACCGCGGATCTTTATTCTTTTGTCGATGAGTTCGTCGAAGCGGTACAGGACGTATTCCCGAAGTGTTGCATTCACTTCGAGGATTGGACGGGTTCGGACGCGGTGCATCTGCTCAAGCGTTACCGGGACACGTACTGCGTCTACAACGACGACGTGCAAGGTACGGCGGGGATCACCCTCGCAGGGATGATTAACGCGGCGAAGATCAAGGGCACAAAACTGAAAGACGAAAAGTACTTGTTCCTTGGCGCCGGTTCTGCCGGTATCGGGCTCGCCGATTTACTGTGTTCCGCGCTCGTTGCGCAGGGCATGAGTCTTAAGGAAGCGCAGTCTCGCGTCTATATGTTCGACATCAACGGTCTACTCGAGGCATCCCGCACGGACTTGCTCGACTTTCAGAAGCCGTATGCACACCATCACGCGCCAACGCGGGATTTCGTCGGCGCGATGGAGAGCATCAAGCCGACTACGATCATCGGCGTGAGCACGATCGGCGGCGCATTCAATCAAAAAGTTATCGAGACGATGGCGAGAATCAACGAGCGGCCGGTGATCCTTGCGCTATCAAACCCGACCGAACACGCCGAATGCACGGCCGAGCAGGCCTACACCTGGTCAAAAGGCAAAGCGATCTACGCAGCCGGTGTGCAGTTCGCGCCGGTACAGTACAACGGCCAGACATTTCTTCCAGGGCAAGCGAACAACTTCTACATATTCCCGGCGGTCGGCATGGCGATCTTCGCAACGCAGGCGAAGCGAGTCACAGACGAGATGTTCATCGAGGCTGGCCAAGCGGTGGCGGATCAGGTGCCGGCCGAATTGCTCAAGCAGGGACTCTTGTATCCGCTGCAGTCGAATATTCTCGAGGCCGAGATCCAGACCGCCGCGCGAGTTGCAAAACTCGTCTTCGACTCCGGCCTGGCCACCGTTCCTCGTCCAACGGACATGGTTGCGTTCATCCGCAGGCAGGTTTACAAGCCGGAATACGTAAACGCAGCGGAAGGTTTAGCGGCCAGCGCCTGAGAACACCGTGCGGCGAACGCGCGTCTAGTTCGCCGCACCGTAAGTTCGTCTCAACAATCCACCAGCTTTTGTCACCGAGACGCCAGACCAATCGTCATGGGCGGTGAGGAGATGTTTTGCTTGTGCGGTCCACATTGGTTCCCGTTTTCCTTGTTTCTCGGCGTTTGCCTGTTCGCTCTTCCGGTTCGTTCGCAGACTCCACAAGAGGAACCGGTTCCGGGCCCGGACAGTCATGAAACGGGTCAGGGACCGCACGGGCATCTCTTCGGGGACTGGGACGGCGAGCGGACACGCCTGTTGGAGCGCGGTGTGAAATTTGATTTTCAGTACGTCAGCGATTCCCTCTGGAACCTCAAGAGCGAACAGAAAGAGCGATTTGCGAGTTGGAACCGATTCCGAGGAACGGTAGACATCGATCTTGGGACGTTGCTCGGTCAGCGCGGATGGTATTTTCACGCGACCGCGCTTTGGCAGGGCGGCGGCAACCTCGGAGCGTATCTGGGCCTCCTGACCAGCCCCAGCGGGATGTCCAGCGGGAATACATGCCGACTCGATTCGTGGTGGATCGAGAAGCGATGGCTGGATGAACGAATCACTGCACGCGTTGGCCAGTTTGCTGGTCAAGATTTCTACGGGGCCCAGCACTACGCAGCGTCTTTCATCTTCGAGCCGATGGGCTATGCGTTGGGCAATCTGTTCACGGACTTAGAGTCCTTCGATCCTCCCTCGACGCCAGCGATGGAAATCCGTGTCGCTCCGACTCACAACATCTATGTGAAATCGATGGTGCTGGCCGCAGTCCGCTCGCCTTTTTCACAAAACCCGACCGGCCTGGTTCCGCAATTCAACGGAGCGCCGATGAGTGTTTCGGAGATTGGGTTTACTCCGGGCAAGAAGGCTTCATCCGTGCGGGCCTTCGACAACGTCGAGAATCGAAAAGGATATTCCGGGCTCTACCAGTTTGGCGCTTCCTACAATCCGGGAAAGTTTACGGCGCCGACGAGTGCTATGCCGCGGTCGGGCAACTACCTCATGTACTGGATGGCGAGCCAGGCTCTCTGGCGAGTGGACCCGAAAGAAGCGAAGGGTTTGGATGCGACGTTTGCGTACGACTGGAGTCCTCCGAGCATCAACCGCAATAACACGTTGCTGACCGCCGGGTTGCGCCTCAACGAGCCGCTGCCTCTGCACATTCACAATACGATGTCGTTGGGCTACGTGCGAAATAGCCTGAGCCCACAGTTCCTCCCGCCCAGCGCGCCGGCCTAGAAGACCGAGCAGGGTGTTGAGTTCAACGCTCTACTCGACGTTTTACCAATGATGCTTTTGCAGCCAGTGGTTCAGTACTACGCGAACGTCGGAGCAGGCGCGCATCGCGCCGTGGCCTTCGGATTCAGGACCAAGGTGGAGTTCTAGCGAATGCAGAAAGGAACTTTTCATGAACATCGCCGGACTAGTGGGGGCACTACTTCCAGTATTTTTTGTTTTGGCGCTTGGTTATATTGCTGGAAAGCACAATTCTTTTGATCCTGATCAAGCTGCCGGATTGAGCAAGCTTGCGCTCTCTTTCGCACTGCCAGCTTCTTTGTTCGTCAGTATGACGGACATTCGCAAGGATCTGCTACTACAGCAAGGACGTCTGGTTCTGGCATTGATTCTTTCTCATGCCGGTCTTTTTCTCGTCTCATGGCTCGTTCTAGGACTTGTGAAATCTTTGCGAGGTACTCCCGCAATCATCTATGCGCTGATGCTGTCGACGTCCGCTACTCCCGTATTTGGCATTGCTGTTCTTGAACCTCTCCTGGGGCCTACCAGTGCGGGGACTGTCGGACTTGTGGCATTGGCAATCAACCTGACCGTACCCCTGGCAGTCGTTCTACTGGAAATGACGCAGCGGCGAAGCAGAAGCAGGGCGCGACTGATCCTTCGAAGCCGAGCGCCGTTCTAACGGGAATAAGTGCAGGCCTGAAATCGCCGCTGTTGTGGGCGCCAATCCTTGGAATCGCCGTTGTCCTCG
The DNA here is from genome assembly GCA_041167675.1 of Verrucomicrobiota bacterium. Taxonomy (GTDB): domain Bacteria; phylum Verrucomicrobiota; class Verrucomicrobiia; order Chthoniobacterales; family JAFAMB01; genus DASTDH01. The sequence continues at coordinate 955 of JBEEIB010000358.1, read as the reverse complement.
CGAGTATCCATCTGCAGGCGGTGGTAGCCAGCTGTTTTGAGTTGATTGGCTCGGCAACTTCCGGTGTAGCGGTTTTTGCTGTGGGTCTGGTCTTGGCGTCTCATCCAGTTCGCCTTTCCCCTGGAGTTTTCGCGGGTTCGCTTGCTCGAATCACGATCCAATCCGCTGTTCTGTTCGCCCTATTGCATCTGTTGCACGTCGTCAGTCCCTTCGCGCGAGAGGCCCTGGTGTGCTGCAGTTTTCCGCTGGCTACGGTGGTGGTGCTCTTTGCGGCGCGGTACAAAGCGGCACAATCTGAAAGCGCATCGATGCTTTTGATCTCGACCCTCGCCTTGGCCATTACGGTTCCAACTATTCTGTGGTTGAGCAAAAGTTAGAAGGAGCCTGAAGGAAGTAGTTCACTTCTATAATATACGTGACGCTTGCGCATTACGAACCCGGCGAGCTTGGCGAGATAGTCCACCTGCCGACCCGAGCCCGGACCCGGACCCGGACCCGGAGACGATACACAAAAGACAATTATGCAATCTGGGCTTGAGCGACAAACAGAAGCATCGATCGGTAGCGTTTCCTGTGAACAATCTCCGACGGTTACGAGTCGCCACGAAAGTAGCCTCTTCGCCGCGAGAATCAAGAGAATGAATAATCTTCAACCAATTCAGTTATTAAGATTGTTCGGCGAGCCCGGGATTCTTTTCCGGACTTTCGGACTGATGTAGGAGGCTTCGTGATCACATCTGATCGGCCCGCTGACGCCTGGCTGTCCTTTGGCCTTGCCTTTATTGGCGGCTATGGCGACGCGGCGAGCTTCGTTCTCGCAAAAACTTTCACCGGACACGTGACCGGCAATTTGGTGCTCGGGGCAATTGCTGTAGCGGCACAGGATTGGCGGGCTATGCTCGGACATCTCTCGGCCATTGTCACTTTTTTGTTGGGAGTTGCCCTGAGTACGTTT
>JBEEIB010000357.1:0-8327 GCA_041167675.1 Verrucomicrobiota bacterium | reverse complement strand
CAAGTTTTGGGACCATTGTGGGTCGACGTCAGCGAACGCCAACGAACGACAACGAACGTCAACGAACGCCAACGAACGTCAACGAACGCAACCGGATCCGGCAGCTGCCCATGCGCGTCAACTTAAGGCTAAGTAGCATTCGGAGAGGACCTCGTCCCGGAGTGACATTTGATAGTAGCCCACTACGAAGTGGTGGGTCGCGTTTTTCCAAAAGCGACCCGTCCCGCAAGGACGATCGATCGGCTGCTTGCGCTCGCGAGGCCGAATGCGAGCCAAGGACTGAGGGTTCGATCGTCCCTTACGGGACGGAGCTATCTTTAACGCCTTTTCCCACCACTTCATAGTGGGCTACTTTCAAATGTCCCTGAGGGACTGATTCTCTCGCCTCGGCGGGGGGTGCGACCTGATCGCAACCTTTTATGTTGACGCCTATGGGCAGACGCCGGACCGCTACCGAAACTGTTTTGCTCCTAGTCCGCCGCGAGTTATTGTTGAGGCAAAATGCGGCTGTTGGCCATTGATCCTGCTCTGAGAAAATCCGGATTTGCAATTTTGGAAAAAGAAGGACGGGCAATACGGGCGTTGGCTCATGGTGTCATTCGCAATCATACCGAGCTTTCGCTGAGTCAATGCCTGCTCGAGATTCATCGACAGACCGATCAGCTGATTGCGCAATACCTACCCGAATGTTGTGCGGTTGAGAGCGTGATTTTTGTTCAAAACTCGAGAACGGCGGTTACCTTAGGAGCGGCTCGCGGTTCGGCTTTATTGGCTGCTGCGCAACATGGCTTGTCCATCTTTGAGTATCCGCCCCGGCGGGTAAAGCAGGCCGTGGTCGGCCGCGGCGCAGCGCAAAAGGCGCAGGTCGGATTTATGGTGCGTGCCTTACTAGGGTTGGCTGAAACCCCAGATCCAGATGCTGCCGACGCGCTAGCTATCGGGCTCACTCATCTCCAAATGGAAGATTCGGTTATCACTCGTTCCTCAGCCAAGCGCAGCTTATGACCATTCGTCCAATCGAACGAATCAGCTTCTCAGCGGCGTTGGAGCTGCAGATTGAAGCCCTGGAAAAATGCTGGGCCACCGGAGAAGAAACGCTCTTTTTGTTGGAGCATGATCCGGTCTATACGATTGGACGACTACCGGACAAGTCGAGCCTGGGCCTGCTTCATCGACTCCCCTATCCAGTTCATGAGATTAACCGGGGAGGACAAGCGACGTATCATGGGCCCGGACAATTGATTGGATACCCCATCATCGATCTGCGAAAAAGAGGAAAAGATCTCCATCGCTTTTTGCGAACCCTGGAACAATCGGTGATCCGGCTAGTGGAGGCATTCCACGTACCTGCCCGGCGCGAGGAGGGAAAAACTGGTGTGTGGGTCGAGCACCGAAAGATCGCCTCCATCGGCGTTGGCGTTCGCCGCTGGATTACCATGCACGGCTTTGCTTTGAACGTGTCGTCCGATCTTGCCGGTTTTCAGTACATTACGCCCTGTGGATTGACCGATGTGCGAATGAGTTCGCTTAGTTTGGAAATCGGAACGGAAATCTCAATCCAAACTGTTCGAGAATTGGCTTCGCAGATCATTCCCGAAGAGCTGGCGGTTGATCAATTCACCGATTTGGTTTCGTAGCCGGTTGGCGTCCAGCAAACGCGGTAAGGTATTGTTGCGCGGCAAGGATAATGTCGATTGAGGCCAAAGTTCCGACCAATTTCTGGCTGCCATTCAGGACCAGAAACTCGCGATCTATGGTTCGGGCAAATCTCAATATGACCGAACCAGATCCTTGGGCGCTCATCTAGCATTTCATACGCTGAGACTACGGGTCCGGTAAATAGTTCGATTGCACCGGATTGGCCTGCAGATATTAGCTTTGTCTTGCCATCGTTGCCACAAGCGGTAGTATGGGACCAACGCATGGCAACCTATATCTATGAAACGGTTCCGGATTCTCCGGAAGTTCCGATTCGGAGGTTTGAAGTCAAGCAGAGCATGAAAGACGCGCCGCTCACCCGCGATCCAAAAACGGGCCAACCGGTGCGACGAGTCATCTCTGGAGGGTTCGGGTTGATCACCAGTTCCGCAGCACCCCATTCCTGCGGATCTGGCAGCTGTGGTTGTTGCTAAATAGATGTACTCCGAACATCAGCCCGGGCTATTTCACGACGCTAGTCCGACGGTCACCCTTGCCGCTCCCTCAAGGAACGGGAGTAGTGGACAGGTTAAAAACTACGTTCTCGATACAAATGTCCTGCTGCACGACCCTCATTCCGTCTATCGGTTTGCCGACAATCATGTCTGGATTCCGATCGAGGTGCTCAGTGAAATGGATAAGTTCAAGAATGAACAAACTGAGCGCGGCGCCAACGCTCGCGCCATTCACCGTTTTCTGACTCACTGTTTCAAGCAAAATAGCCGGTTGGTGCTACGCGGCGCCAAAACCCCCGGCGGCGGTACCATTCGGATTGCGGTAAACGAGTTTCTTTCCGCCTTCCGCACAAATAAGGAACTTCGGCGCTTTCATCGGGTTTTTCGCGATCTCGATCATCCGGACAACCGGATTCTGGCTTTTTGCCTTTATGTGAAGAACCAGTATCCGGAGCGCGCGATTCTGGTCACCAAAGATCTGAACATGCAGCTCAAAGCGCTCGCCATCGGCCTGGAGGCGCAGGATTATGAGAATGATAAAGTTGCCGTTGCCGATGTCGAAGATTACGCCCAGCGATCGATCGAGATAGACCCACGCAGCTTGCAGCGTTTTGCCAGTTCGCGGGAGTTGCAATTAGATAACAAAGCCGCCGCGGGCCTTCTTCTGAACGAATACGTATTCCTTTCCGGTGGCGATCACAAGCTCATGCCGGGACGCCACCTGGGCGGGGGATTGTGCCGCCGGCTTAATTTACCACCAGCACTCACCAATCCCCGTGGAGTTCATCTCAAACCAATGAACCTGGGACAGCAGTGTCTGCTGGACGCATTGCTGGATCCAGAAATCGCTCTGGTCACCTGTTACGGACAGGCCGGCACCGGCAAAACACTTTTAGCAGTCGCTGCCGGCCTTCATCTTTTCTGGTCCAATATTTTCAGCGGTATAACTGTCAGCCGGCCAGTAGTTTCGATGGGAGATACCCTAGGTTATTTGCCGGGAACGCTGAACGAGAAAATGAAGCCCTGGTTGCAATCAATCTATGATGCATTCGAACTTTTGCTTCCGGCCACACCGTTGACCGATTCCGCCCGGAGGAATAAAAAGAGCAAATCGGCTGAACCTAACCATGTGGCAATACCGCAACTGAAACCATACGAACACTTGATCGAACAAGGCATTGTCGAAATCGAAGCGCTCTGTTATATCCGCGGTCGATCGATTCCGAATCGGTATTTCGTTCTGGACGAAGCGCAACAACTGACACCGCTCGAAGCAAAAACCGTGGTCACCCGCATGTCCAAAGGCTCGAAGCTAGTCATGGTTGGGGATCCGGCTCAGATCGACAACCCGTACGTAGACAGCCGCTCGAATGGTCTCGTTTATACCCGGAATCGGCTGAAAGATCAGGGAATCACCGCACATGTTTGCTTGACCAAAGGCGAGCGTAGCCCGCTGGCAGAAGCCGGCGCTTCGTTGATGTAGGAACGAGTTGACCGTTAAGGTTGGCGGCTTGCAGTTTGCAGTTAGCGGCCCGCGGCCATCGGCAGCGGATCCCTGAGGGATTGTGACAGGGCATTCTTATTTCCCATCGAACCGTTGAAATTACGATGGATCAAGTCAGGCAGTAGCACTAGAGGTATCATGCTTCCGCTCTGACGTAATCGCGCATGCCCAACCTATCCAAACCGTTTATCGAGCGGCCGAAGGCAACGATTTTACTGGTCGCCGGTTTTTTTTTGTTGGGCGTGGTGGCCTACTTTCAGTTGCCAATTTCCTCTCTGCCGGATGTGGATTTTCCCACTATCAACGTTTACGCGACGATGCCGGGGGCCAGCGCGGAGAACATGGCAAGCTCAATAGCTGGACCTTTGGAGCGGGCTCTGTCGAATGTGCCAAACGTCACCTCGATGACCTCGACGAGCAGTCTCTCCCAGACCAACATCACGTTGCAATTTGCTCTGGAAAGGGACATCGATGCGGCAGCCCAGGATGTTCAGGCCGCAATAAACTCGGCGAGCGGCCTGCCTAAAGATCTGCCAAGTCCGCCAACTTACGAGAAGGTCAATCCCAGTGCTTTTTCGATCCTCTCCTTGGCCGCTACTTCCGATACGATGCCGCTTCCAGAAGTTTATGACTATGTGGACAATGTTGTCTCGCGCGCTTTGTCCCAGTTTCCTGGAGTCGGTGTGGTTGACTATCACGGTGACCAGGTTCCAGCCATACGAGTACAGGTAAATCCGAGTGCATTGGCCGCACATGGTCTGGATCTGGAAGATGTTCGCACAGCTTTGGCGAGTTCGACGGTGGACCGCCCCAAGGGAACTTTGGATGGCGAAAAGAAAACGGTCATACTTGGCTCGAACGATCAGCTGTTCAAGGCAAGAGCCTACAATGACCAGATCATCACCTGGCGCAACGGCTCGCCCGTTCGGATTCGGGACATAGGCCAAGCAATCGATGCGGCCGAACAATCAAAGACTGCAGCATGGGCTCAGGCCAGCCGAGCGATTATCATCGACGTTCACAAACAGAGCGGAGCCAAGGTCAACGTTCCAGTACTCGTCGACAAGATTAAGGCGGCGCTACCGGCTTTGGAGGCATCGGTCCCGTCGGCGATCAGACTCACGGTGGTTTCAGATCGGACGCAAACGATCCGGGCCTCTGTGCTGGAAGTCGAAAAGACCCTCTTAATCACGATCGGGCTGGTGGCGCTGGTTATCTTCCTTTTCTTGCGAAGCGCTCAAGCGACGCTCATTCCTGCGATTTCAATCCCGCTGTCTTTGATCGGTACCTTCATTTTCATGTATGGGTTCGGCTACAGCCTCGACAACATTTCGCTGATGGGTCTGACCATCGCGGTTGGGTTCGTCGTCGATGACGCGATCGTCGTCATGGAGAATGTGATGCGCCATATCGAAATGGGAAAATCAAGGCTCCAAGCCGCAATCGACGGGGCCGGCGAAGTCGGGTTTACCTTGTTATCGATGACGCTTTCTCTTATCGCAGCCTTTCTTCCGCTGCTCTTAATGGGAGGCGTTATCGGCCGGGTTTTTCGGGAATTCTCAGTTACGGTTAGCGTCGCGATTATTCTTTCCGGAGCAATTTCGATCACGCAAACGGCAGTTGCCTGTCGGCTCTTCTTGCGCCGCAAACAAGAGGATTCCAAAGGGAGACTAACCGGTTCTATGGAAAGAGCAGAGAGATGGTTTCTGAATTTCTACCGAGTCGGGCTTTCCTGGGTGCTTAGGCATAGACGATGGGGAATGATTGTGACGATCGGAATGTTCTTAGGATCCCTTTATCTGTTTGTCATCATACCCAAAGGTTTCGTCCCAGAACAAGACAACGGATTAATCAGTGCCTCAACCGAAGCCGCTCCTGACATCTCTTTTGCCGAAATGTCGCGCAAGCAACAGGAGCTCGCTCAAATTGTCACGCGGGATCCCGACGTCGACAATGTTTATCATTTTGTTGAGCCGTATCCGGCGGCAAACAATGGCCGGCTAATGATTTTCCTGAAAGCGTTCGACAAAAGAAAAACAACTGCGAGGGAAGTTATCGCGCGTCTTCGCCCTCAGCTCAAAGGAGCAATACCGGGAATAAAAGTCTTCCTAAAACCACTACAGGAGATTCAGATCGGTGGCGGCGGGAAGACCCAATACCAGTATGTGCTGGAGGGCAGCGATGTCGCCGAGCTTTATAAGTGGGCGCAAATTTATGAGGAGAAGCTTAACTCTTTGCCGCAGCTGCAGGACGTTGCCAGTGACCTGAACCCGTCGGCACCTTCCATGGTCGTCGCGGTTGATCGCGACAAAGCCGCGAAGTATGGGATTTCGCCAGACAGCGTGGACCAAATCCTCTATGACGCGTTCGGGCAGCGCCAGGTAGCAACAATTTTTAGCCCGCTGAGTCAGCACAAGGTAATCCTGGAGGTCCAGCCGAGCTGGCATTTGGACGGGACTAGCTTGCAAGCGATTCGCATCAAATCCCCTAACACTGGGCAGCAGATTCCTCTGAACACTATCGCACACCTCAACCCGTCCTTTGCGCCGCTGGCTATCAACCACCTCGGACCATTCCCTTCGGTAACATTATCTTTCAATTTGGCGCCCGGGGCGTTTCTCAGCGATGCGGTTTCGGCTATCCAAAAGCTCGAAATAGACATCAAGAAACCCAGTAGCATAAGAGCCGCCTTTCGGGGGTCCGCTCAAGCCTTTCAGGACTCGCTTACCAGCCAGCCGTTATTAATCATCGCCGCGATTCTCGTGGTTTATATTATCCTGGGCGTTCTGTATGAGAGTTTCATCCATCCTATTACTATCCTCTCGTCTTTGCCGTCCGCGACCTTCGGAGCCTTACTCGCCATGTGGCTCCTTCACTACGATCTGTCAGTAATTGCATTGATCGGTCTTATCTTGCTGGTCGGCATCGTCAAAAAGAATGCGATCATGATGGTTGATGTGGCACTGAGCCTGCAAAGAGAGCAAAAGCTGGATGCTGAGGAGGCGATCTTCAAAGCCAGCTTGCTTCGATTCCGTCCGATCATGATGACGACAATGTGTGCCCTGCTCGGTGCCATACCGCTGGTGGTCAGTAGCGGCGCGGGCTCCGAACTTAGACGCCCCCTCGGGGTGGCAGTGATTGGAGGCCTACTCGTATCGCAATTGGTAACGCTCTACACTGTCCCCCTTATATTCTTAAACATGGACAGATTAGCTCGGTGGTCTGGAGGCAGGAAAGGGCGAGGCAGCCAAGGGCGGCCAGCGAGGGAGTCTTATCTCGAAGAAATCGTAACCCGTTGACGAAGGACCCTTCATTGATGCGTATACGAAGTCTCATCTGGTTGGCAGTCTTGGTTCTGGGCACAGCTATCGGCCTCGGTTTCATCTGGGTAACTTCTTCCCGTCCTTCGGCGGCAAAATCTGAGGCCGACGACACCATTCCGGTAGTGGCGGAAAAAGTGCGTCGCCAGGACCTACCGGTGTATTTGAACGGGTTAGGAAAAGTTCAGGCGTTAAACACCGTGACGATCCGAGCGCAGGTTGACGGCAAAATCGTGCAGGTGAATTTCCACGAGGGCCAAGATGTCCGCAGTGGCGATATCCTGCTGCAGATTGACTCACGACCGTATCAAGCGGCACTCGACCAAGCCGTTGCCAAACAGAACCAAGATCGGGCCCAACTCGGCTACGCCCAGAAAGTACTCGACCGAGACACTGGTTTGTTTGACAAAAAGATATTAGACCAACAATCACTCGACCTCCAGCAGTCCACGACCGCCCAGCTCGAAGCTTTGGTGAAAGCCGACGAGGCGGCGGTGGCGAGCGCAAAGATTCAACTGGAATTTACCAACATAATTTCGCCGATTGATGGGAGAGTTGGGCTTCGACTGGTTGACCAAGGCAATATTGTTCACGCTAACGACCAAGCGGGCTTAGCGATAATTGCTCAGCTCCGACCGATCTCGGTAGTCTTTACGCTACCAGAAAGCAATCTGCGCGAGATCAACCAGAGAATCGGAACTAGTGCAAAAAACTATACATTCCCGGTGGTGGCAATGGATCGGGAGAATAACCAAGCTTTGGACCAGGGAGAACTGGGCGCTGCCGACAACCAGATCGACGAAGCGACCGGCACAATTAAGCTAAAGGCGCTTTTCCAGAACCAGCAGTTCGATCTGTGGCCGGGCCAATTTGTCAATGTGCGCCTTCTCGTCGATACCCGAAGGCAAGGATTAACTCTTCCTTCGAATGCAGTCAACCAGGGACCAAACGGTGATTTTGTCTATGTTATTCGTCCCAACCTCACTGCTGAAGTCCGAGCGGTCAAAGTTGGGAACGGGGAAGGTGGTTTGATTCTCATTGAGAAGGGCGTGGCGGCGGGAGAAAACGTGGTGATCGACGGTCAATATCTGCTTAAGTCGAACGCCCACATTCGGATAGAGAATCCGCAATGAATTTTTCGTCACTTCTAATCGGATTTGTTAGCGGTGGCGATCCGAGTCGCGCAGAAGAGCTGAGTTCTGGTTTCATTTGCCATGGTTCTCTTGAAGCATCATGGGAACTCGGGTGCTGTGCATGAAGACAATCTTCCAGTTGCCTGCCCGTTTTTCGAGGAAGGCCGATTCGAGCCAATTCTGCTTGGCGGTACCGGAGGCGTCGGTGATGCTGCCT
>JBEEIB010000356.1:0-12848 GCA_041167675.1 Verrucomicrobiota bacterium | reverse complement strand
CCGTGTTAGGTGTCCTACCCTCCTTTGAAAGCTGTTGTCGGAATTCGATGACATCGCTCTTTTTAAGCAATCGGACACTGCGATCCGCGCGCGGGCCTAGGAAGCTCACCAGCAGATCTCGAGCTTGCTCGTAGGCAGGGAGCGTCGCCTCACCGACCGATCCGCGCTTGTTTTCAATCCAGGTATTGAGTTGTTCCCTCACGCTTGGATCACTGAGCTTGCGCTCCCCGATGCGCTCTAAAGCACTGTTGATCATTTTTCGGAGCTGCTTCTCGGTGGCGGATCCATTATGAATAGCGGACTCAACAGCGATTTCAGTGAGACACACTTCCCAGGCTTTGGCTTTATCCTTTTGCTTTGTGGATTTCTTCAAGCGGCGGCCGTCTGGGGCCGTATAGGAGCAGTACCAGTATGGCGAACGCCCGGTTTTATCTTTGATGAGGCATGGCATAGAAGTGGGGAAAATTCAGAACTTAGTCAGAACATACTATTGATATTACTGACGTCAACGAGATATGCTCAACGTGCGCTAAATCCTTTATTTATGCGGCTCTCCGAGGGAAATCACATTTTTGCATTTAGCTCGGGAAGAAAGTGTGGGTTCGATCCCCTCCATCGGCAGTCATTCTCGCCTAAAGCTCGAATGAAATGACAAATGGCAGATAGCAAATAGCAAATTTTCGCTACTGATCATAATACCTGGGAAGCTCATGGGGAGACGGGGTTCGGTTTGGTGTACCCGTCGCTAAGGATCTTGAGGAAGTTCACCAGGTCGTCCTCCTGTTGGACACTGAGCTGGAGATTGCCGACCTGGCCGTTCGACTCAGTCGCCGAGGTTGCCTGAGAGGGTGGCACGCCCGTGACGTTCTGGATGTTCTCGAGAACCTCGGGCGGCGGGAAAAGCGGCGTGTAGCCGGGCGGAGCGCCCTTGCGGAGGTCGAAAGCGATCTCCTTGCCGCTGGCGTCCACCGCGATGTTTCGCTTATTGTAGAAGTGGATCACATCTTTGAGGCTCTTGAAGACGCCGTTGTGCATGTAGGCTTTCACGAAATCTGGCGACGGTCGCTTGTCTGTGCCGCGCATACTCGGCGCCTTGAAGAGGCCGCGGAACTGGGGAATGTCGCCCGGAACTTCCTTGTAGAATCTGGTCCCATCGGGAGCCGGATTAGGGTTGGCGCCCAGACCGTAATCGATGTACTTGGTCCCAAGCGAATTATACCCGTGGGGATTGGATTCCTTGTCGGTCTGCTGGTAGTAGGGGTTCTCGACATTCTTTGGGACACCAATGTTCGCATAACAGTACATGGTTAGCGTGTCTTTACCCTGCGTGATCGCCTGTATTGCGGGTACTCCCGCGGAGGAGTGGCACTGAAAGCATTGGCCCTGGCCGAAATACAATCGCCTCCCGCGTTCCTCGGATGCGGACAGCGTATACAGGTTCATCGCTGGCTTCCCATATTTGGAGGCATCGTATTTCGAGCTGAACGCACAGACCGCTCCCGAGGACTGGTAGGCAGCGAGTGCCTCACCAAAGAGTTCGTAGATCTGCTTCGGAGTGTACACTTGGAAGGCATCCTGGCCGTATACCTGCTTGAACAAGGCGGTGTATGGCCGGTTCGCGAGCTTCTGAACGAGGAGCGGTGAATATCCACCATTAGCGGGCGTATAGGGTCCCTCAGGAGTGTTGGCCATCTCGTTCGGATTGATGGGCGGTTGCAGCCCTTGCTTGGCGAGATCGGAAACGCGCCCATCCCAGAAATTGCCGCCAAGCCAAGTCCGTAGACCGGGGTCGTAGTAGGGGCCCTCGGGACTAAACGCGGCGTAGAGATAGCTCTGTGGCTTGCGATCACTGAACCGGCCGGGCACGATCCCCGGCTGCGGGCCTGAGAACGCGTTGATTTCCGAGTTCGGCCCCGTAAAACCTGTCTCGGCGACGTGGCAGGTTGCGCAGGCGTAGCCCGAAGGATTCGACAGGGTGCTATCGTAGAGCATCAATTTCCCGAGCTTCTCGACGGGAGTCAGTGGCATGATATCGGGCGGCATGCGTGGAGCAGGAAGCGGCCCGCCCAACACGTCCGCTTGGGCGTGGCCGTAGAGCAGAATGGTCACGCCTACCAAGGCGCTGGCAAGGCCGAGCAGCACAACGCAAATGAACCGTCGTCTTGTCATGGTGGGCTTCCTATATTGATCGTGCCAGTATTTCGGTCGCGCAAAAGCTTATTGACCCCTCCCCAACAGCTATGGCTTGAACGGGGAGCAAAAGGGAGGTAGCCGGAATGCATGAGGGCGCGTCAATGGTCAGAAAATTGCAAAACCTAGCGTTTAACGACTCTCTGCTGGTGTCCTTAACCAAAACCTTGTCCGATTTCCTTTTGCGCCTTAGCGTTCGGTATGGGTGACAAATCTCCGAAAGCCACGAGCAAGCAAGCAGCGCAGAAACAGGCTAAGGTAGCCGCCGCGAGCCAGAAGAAGAAAGACGCTGTCAGCGCCAAGCAGATCCCAAAGACTAAGAAGTAATCGACGGAAGTCGGTTATGGTAGAGCCGGGATAGATTCTCGGTCATGAAAGCCGTTGCGGCCACTCTGGAAGGCGGTGCCGCGCATATGAACCCTAATCCGCCACCACCTGCTTGCGCGAGCCGCGCATCCTCGGCCCGCCGAACAGGCTAAAGAAGTCGGGATTGTCGTTCCGGATCGATTCAAAGAAAGCGATAGCTAAACGAGCGCGAAAACGCAAAAATAGAGTCGCCACCAAATCGGTGCTCGACTTTTTATGGTGCCTGCTAAAGCGGCTCAGGATCATCTCAAGACTGATACCGAGATCCGCGGACCAGTTCTGCAGTTTGACTGGCCAGCGATCCAAATCGGAATTGGATCGTACGAGGAGGGACCAACTGGACTAACTATTTTCCGCTTCTCTGATTCCGCGCTGGCAGCAGTTGATGTTCGCGGTGGATCTCCCGGAACGGTGAATACTGATTATCTACGTCTTGGTTATGAAGAACCAAATGTGGATGCGGTCGTTTTTTCGGGCGGCTCAGCCTATGGTGAAGAAGCAATCACGGCGGTCGCGACTGGATTGAAGGATGACGGTGCTTACAGCGGCGATTGGGACAACGTCGCGCTAGTCGCAGGCGCAATCATATACGATTTTTTCGGACGGCGTCTGAATGAGTTTTATCCGGACAAGAGATTAGCTCAGGCTGCGTTGCATGACCTTCGGCCGGGTTTCTTTCCGTTGGGTGCACAGGGCGCAGGTCGAATGGCGATGCAAGGTGGTTTCTTTGGATGGGGCGCCCACTCCGGTCAAGGAGGTGCATTTCGCCAGATCGGTGATTTGAAGGTGGCTGCATTCGTCGTCGTAAACTCGAGCGGTGCGATCACGGACCGCGATGGTCGCATGGTAAAGTTCGGGAACAAGCCTACCAGGTTGCCGAAAGCATCTGATTTGCTGGCTAGCTTGCCAGAGAGCCGTTCCGAAGATTGGATTCCCAAAGGGAGTAATCCCAGTAAGACCGGCGGCCATCACACCACGACTAGTTTGGTTGTGACTAACCAAAAGCTCAGGTATGCCGGCCTACAGCGGCTCGCGGTACAAGTCCACACGTCGATGGCTCGGGGAATCCAGCCCTTTTCTACCGATGTTGATGGCGATACTCTTTTCGCGCTTTCGACCCAGGAAGTTTCGAGTACGAGCTCGGCTCTGCGCGATCTCAACACGATCGCCAGCGAAGTGATGTGGGACGCCATCCTGACAAGCGTACCCGAAGAACCGATTTTTATTCCTCCGCCGCCGGTCGATCTTTCTTCGGCAAGCCTCACAATATGGGCTGGCTCATTTAGATTTGGCCCGAAGGCCGTTCTCAAGGTTCGCGTTCACCAAGGCCAGCTCTCGGTGGAGCCAACCATGGATTTTTTCGATTTCCGCTCCGGCCAATCAGTGAATCTGCAACCGATCTCGGAATCCGATTTTTACGTTCCCGGAATCCATCGCACTCGAGTTTCGTTCCCGCGCGAGAATCCCAATATTGCTTTGATCAATCCCGGGCGTTGGCAACAGCTCGGTTTGCGGGAGACAAAGTAGCCTAAATCGCCCGGAACCGGTGCGCCCCACTCTTCACTGGTTTTCTTTTCGCCTGACATTTCAGATTTCCGGCCTTTAGTATCGAATGAAGTTCATTCCGTTCAGTGCGGTCATCCAGCGGGCCGGTTTTGTTATCGCACCAGGACAAGAGTGCGTTTCGTAGCACTTTTCGTCGCCGTCGCGCTCAGGGTTTGAGACGCGAATGACGTGCGGAACCTAATTAACGCCAGAGAAATATGTCTGTGAAACAAAAAAAATGACTATCAGGGTAGAGTTCTCTCAAGGTATGAGGCCAAACGCTCAGCGGCTCGTGATCATCGTCGAGATATCCCCAGAGGTTGTGGCTAAGATGAACGAGGAGAGGATTTCTCCCAACCCCCGCGCCCTCGATATTGCCAAGCGGGTGGCGGAGCAGCAGAGTCTTTTCAGCTCACAATCCTATTTTCCCTATCACTCCGAAACGATTGCCAAAGTTGGCGATTCCAAAAAACTGGGAGAACCCGCGCTGGTGGTAGAGGATGGATCCAAGGCTTGGATCGTCAGAAGACCGACAACTCACGAAAAACGCAGCTCCTCACCCACCAGTTGATTGCACTCCCCTAGCGCTCAATCAGCATTGGCTCCCAACAACCACAACCGTACCCCATCTTTTTCTGCATCGGGTCGTCGTTCGATCATTTCCTTGGACATGTTGGGAATCGCGTGGAAGGAGACCCGCATCTCGTCTTCGCCCGGTTGATGAGACTGACCTGTCATGGCCGCCGATGTGAGATCAGCCACGAGCCGTTCGGCTTCTTCATAGACGGATTGCTCATTGCTGGGAGATTTGGCTGTTTTTTGAGCAGCAGCTACCGGCACCTCAGCAACGAAATTAATTTTTCTGCCGGTCCTCGCCCCCGAATGCTTGTGATGGGGCTCGAGGGTGATATGAAAATACAACGTCTGAGGCATTTGCTCAATGTGTCAGAGATCAACTATAGCGGCAACCCCGTGGAATGCCGTGCAAGCGGCCAAGTGACCCAGTCTAGATAACTGTTTTTCCGCAGCAATACCTGGGAAACCGCAAGCGTCGCTAGAGGCGCAGATGAAGCGATTTCTGGTCCGTTTTCTTAATCCCCAGTTGGGATGATCCCGGCATTCTCAACCATCAGGATGACCGTTCGCTCCAGGGCCCGCGTACGATGCAGCACGCGTTTGGGAACGACAAATCCTTGTCTGGGCGCAAGGTCGACCGTTCGCCCTTCCAGATCAATCAACAGCCGACCTTCGACAACATAGAAAAATTCGTCGTCATTATCGTGCTTGTGCCAATGATACTCGCCCTGGATCACGCCGATGCGGACGACCGACGCGTTGACCTGGCAAAGCGTTTGATTGAACCAAGGTTTATTCGCGTCGGAAAGCGTTTTCTCGTCAATCATCTCCAGTGCACTGTGCAAAACATTATGTCGCGTATCGTAGGGGAAATCTTGGACGTTGCTCATGGGGGAATAACGATATCTGCGTTTGGGTTTAACGCCATTGTCCGATGTGAAAATTGGGCCGCCACCTCGTTTTACCCGCCTACCATGAGCCGCACAATCTCGTCCGAGCTGGTATCGGTAGAAATCCGTTCGCCTGCCTTCACTCCCCTTCGCAAAACGACGATACGATCGCTGACCGCAAAAATATCGACCAGATTATGCGAGATGAAAATGACGCCGACGCCGCTTTGCTTGAGGCTTTTGATCAGCGCAATGACTTTACGCTGTTCCGGTACGCCAAGCGCCGCGGTCGGCTCATCCATGATCAAAATCTTAGCTTTCCAATGGATTGCTCGTCCGATCGCGACCGCTTGCCTTTGACCACCCGAGAGCGATCGAATGGGGAGATCAAATCGGTGTATCTGAATATCGAGAACCCGTAGCGCACCGGCCGCTTGAGTCCGCATCCGCTTACGATCAAGGACCGGAAATCCGAGAACGCGCTTGAGCGGTTCGCGGCCAAGAAACACGTTTGCTCCGACATCCAGGTTATCAGCCAGGGCCAAGTCCTGATAAATTGTTTCGATTCCGTGTTCACGCGCCTTTTGGGGATTCTCAAACGTGACTTCACTGCCGCTGTACCAGATCGTTCCTTCGTCCGGGTGAAGAACTCCAGAAATGATCTTGATCAGCGTGGATTTGCCGGCACCATTGTCTCCGGCTAGCGCCAAAACCTCCCCTGGGTAAAGCTCCAGCGAAACATTTTCCAGAGCATGGACGCCACCGAAACGCTTCGATACACCTTGAACTTTCAAGATTGGGGTTTCACTCATCGAGCCTTGCTCCACTTAGTTGTTTCTGGGTTTGATCTACCAGGACCGAGATAATGATGACGATACCGACGGCCACAAACTGCCAGAACGGCTCAACATTCACAAAGACCAGTCCGTACTGAATGATGGCAATAATCAGCGCTCCGATGATCGTGCCGGTAATGGTGCCCGATCCGCCAAAAAGGCTCGCTCCCCCAATCACCACCGCGGCGATGCTATCCAGCAGAAGCGGCTCGCCAGCTTGGGCCGCGCCGGCGGAAAAGCGAGCAGAGTAAAGTATACCTCCGATGCCGGCGGTGAGCGCGGACAGGATGTAAAGTGCGACCGTGTTGCGCGAGACGTTTATGCCTGCACGCAGCGAAGCTTGCCGGCTACCGCCAATCGCGTAGGTGTGCTGGCCAAACCGGCTTTGCGAGAGCAAATACATCATCCCGGCAGTTAGGACGATCGTGATCAATACGGTCATTGGAATTCCGAGGAACGTGCCGTTACCAACAAACGAAACAATCGAGTTACTGATCGGTACGGTTGTTCCCCCAGCTAACAGATAGGCAATACCACGAGCGACCCCGTACATCCCGAGTGTTCCAATGAAAGGTGGGATTCGAAGCCGCGCGATCAGGAGGCCATTAATCAAGCCGGGAATAGCTGAAGCAGTTAAGGCGACAGTTGCGGCCACAATCAGACTTCCTGATTCGCCGAGCGAGTCCCTGGTCAGATTTAAGATCTTTGAGAATACCACCGCAGCAAACCCCATCGTGAATCCGACCGAAAGGTCGATTCCACCGGAGATGACGACGAACGTTTGACCCAGAGCCAGCAAGAGCGGACCGACCGCAAACACCGCGATCGACTGCGCATTGAAAGGATTCAGGACAAAGCTGGTATGATAAGCGAAGTGCGCCCAGACCTCGAAACCAACCACCAGAACGATCAAGAAGATCCATGCTCGGGCAGAGGCTAACCAATATCGGAGAGATCCGCTCCAACCGAGGCGTCCGGCAGTGGCTTCTTCAAGTGGGATTGAGTTCACTGAGGCAGTTGGCTTTGTTCTAATCAGATAGGAACTTTTAGTTAGGCAGGGGCAATAGCTGAACTCTCGCCCGCCACGAAACAGCTCGCGCGCCAAATCTATGAAACCGGTGCACGAGCAGTCGATTCAGTAGGTGGCTTCCAAATAGGCCAAACTTGTACACGTTCGAATTAACAACAACTGAGGCTTCATCGGACATGCCACGTCGGACCAAACTAGTCCGAGTAGATAAATTTCTTCACTTTCGGGTCATCGATGTTGCTCTTGTCGATGACGGTAAAACCCGTGCCGATCAGAGGAGGAACTGATTGCCCAGTGAGATGCGCATAGGCGGTCACTACTCCGTAAAATCCGATCTCGGCCGGATGCTGGGCAATCGCGATATCAATGTTTCCCGCTTTGACATCATCGATCATCGAAGTGGGCGCATCGAACGCAACGACCCTGACCTTTCCTTTGGCGTTGGCTTGCTTCACCCCGTTAGCAGCGCCGGTGGCAGAAAAGAGATTCGCGCCGAACACCCCAGCGAGATCCGGAGTTCGGGCGTACATCGCTTGAAATTGGGAGGCCGCCTTGTTTGCATCGTCGTCGTTGAACTGCGTTTCCATGACCGTGATGTCCGGGTGCTTTTTCATTTCCTGCTTAAATCCCTGCTCTCGTTGATCGGTGGTTGAAATGTTTGGCTTCACATTAGAAACATAGACCTTGCCCTTGTCCCCAATTGCTTTAGCCAACGCCTTGGCGGCAATTTCACCACCCAAAATGTTGTCCGACGCGATATAAGAAAGAGGAAAATCGGCGTCGCCAGTGCCGGTCTGGTAGTGTCCATCGCCGATGAATGTATCGACAGTGATTACTGGAATGCCGCTGTCGACCGCCTTCTTAAGCGGACCTACGAGCTGGCCTTTGTCGGTCGGAGCGATGAGAATCGCATCCGGTTTTCGCCCGATAATCGCGTTGAGTACTGGTACCTGCTGGACGGGGTTGAATTCCGGTGCGCCTTGGAAAACCAACTCAGCCCCGAGCGCATCGGCTGCCGCTTTCGCGCCTTTGTGCATCGTGATGTAGAACGCATCAGTGGTGAGACCGGGGATCAGCGCGATCGTGTATTTCTTCTTTTCTTGCGCTTGCGCCTGGTTTGCCAACGGCATCAATAGAGCGGAGAGACAAAGAAGAAATGCAATCGGTGAGAGCCACCGCTGGAGTCGAGCGAGAGTTGAATCATTCATACCTGGGGGATTGACTTTGAGTTAGTTTATTTCCTCAGCTCGCGCCGAAACAATTCTGAACTTTCGTCGGTTCGGACTATCGTTTTCTGCCGCTGCTTATCTGGCTAGGACGCCAACATTCGCGCCTAGCAGAAAGGCAACGGCTTGCTGAAGACCTGAGAGGAATATTCCAACAATCGAAATGTTTCAATGAAGAGAACCAAGTTTTAACGCCGATCCAGCCCGCAAAAATCGCGCGGAAGCCGAAGTGACGGAATCCCGCGGCAGCGCACGGCGTGATAACCTAAGGCCAAATTGTCGAAGACCCGGGCGAAAAAAGAATCATCCCGCCGAATTGTCGAAGCAGACTAGCTTGCACTTCCTCTCCATCGCGCCAACGATTGCTCATGCAAGTGCCCTTTGGTCAGCTTGCGGAGTATGCCGTATTTCGGGCTAAAGATATAGGCAATAAAGAAAAAGAGGCCGAGGACCAGTACGATACAGGCGCCAGCTGGCAGATCGGTCACAGCAGAGACCAACAGCCCCAATCCCGCCCCAATTGCACCGAGAAAACCGCTGGCCCAAAAGAGGACTGGAAACGAATCCACAAACAGGTAGATAGTCGCCGCCGGCGCAATGAGTGTGCCGAGAGCCAGAATAATTCCGACTGCTTGCAGCGAGGAAGTCATCGCCAGCACCAAAATCCCCATCAGAACATATTTCAGCGTGCGCACCGGAACGCCTTGGGTTGCCGCAACCGAGGGCTCGAAAAGCATCAGTAAAAAGGGGCGTTGAAGCAGGACGAGAGCAGGCAGTAATACGCAGCTCACTCCGTAGATCAGCATTAGATCGGCGTCGCTGAGCCCGAGGATATTGCCGAAGAGATAATCGGAGATCGCTATGTGCGTCGGTGAAAACCGTAAGAGCGCTTGTCCCAATGAAAATGCGCAGGCAAAGAGTAAACCAAGCGCAGTGTCTTCCTTGATCCGCGAACTATTGGAAATAATCTGTGTACCAAACGCCACCAAAGCGGCAGCGACAATCGCCCCCACAAATAAGGAAGACGGGGCTGCACCAAACAATATGAGGGCGATCGCTAGACCAGGAAGTAACGAGTGCGAAATCGCATCAGCCATCAGGGACAGCCGGCGAATCACGATGAAGACGCTCAAAATACCATTAGTAAAACCGATCAATACCGCGCCGAAAAGCGCTCGCTGAATCTGGGGTTCTTGCACTGCTCGAAGAAACCAATCAAAGTTCATGCGGGTTGGCCGGAAAAGGTTTCTGTTCCAAAGGTGCGGGCACGATTCTCGTCATTAAAAACAACCGCAGTGGGCCCACAGGCAACGAGCTCACCATTCAGGAAAATGACTTCATCAAACAGGTCCGGAACCATCCGTAAATCATGATGAGAGACGATGACGAGATTGCCGGCGCGAGCGAGATCACGAAGGATCTCTGCCAGCAAATCTTGAGACGGCTTATCTAATCCGGCAAATGGCTCGTCCAACAAAAATACATGGGCATTTTGAGCCAACGATCGAGCAAGGAAGACCCGCTGCTGCTGGCCACCGGAAAGGGCGCTGATTTGCCGATCTGCCAGTTCGCTCAATTTCATCGCCCTCAATGCCTCGTCTACCGCTATTCTGTCTTTCTCTCCGAATGGCTTCCACCAGCCTAGTGCGGGATAACGGCCCATCTCCACCAAGCCGCGAACGGTAGTGGGAAAATCCCAATCAACCGCTGAACGCTGCGGCAAATACGCGACATAAGCCCCGTGACCGGCGCTCCCATCGTGCCCACCGATCTCAATAGCGCCAGTCTCGAGCGGAATCAGACCAGCGACCGCTTTCAGAAGGGAAGTCTTGCCCGCCCCATTAGGTCCCAATAAGCCAACACATCTCCCACAGTGGAGCTCGAGGCTGACGTGATGGACGGCCGGAACCCTCCGATAACTGACGGTGAGATCCTTGATCTGTAGAACGTGCCCCGGCTCGCTATTCGTCGGGCTACTGGGTTCCTTCTCTGAGTGTGATCGTGTCACTGACTTTTCCATCTCCCCAAAGGGTTTGCGAGAGCGGCGGTTGCTCGCCCGGAGTTACTGTAAGCTGAAGAGCATCCATCCCAGGATTGGTCCAATGCGCGTCAATTGTTAGGTCCACTCCTTCCGGCGGAAATGGAATTTGGACCGTCTTTGTCTCGGTCGCTCGTTGCGCCGTTCCTGTCCAGAGTGGTTTTCCCAGAAATCGAATTTCAAAAGTAAACGGGACGGCTGAAGAGACAAGTTTCAGTTCAACCTGTCTCACGTTCGACATTGCGGCATCCGAATTCACTGGAGGAGTCTCCATTCGTGGCGCAGAAGTTAGGTAGTGCAACGGGAAAGCGAGCAGTACTAGCGCAATCACTAGTCCGAGTAGCTGTAGGAGTGGCGATCCTCTCATTTGAGCGCATCAACTATCGTAGTGACGTTGTGCTTGATCATTCCCTCATAGGTGGCCCCATCCCCAGTTCCAAGACCATCGGCGTAAAGTGTACCCCCAATTTTGGCGCCGCTTTCGCGGGTGATTTCGACGCTCACTTTCGGATTTAAGGCACTCTCCAGGAAAACCGCTTTGACCTGCTGTTTTCGGATCTGGTCAATCAAGTCGGAGACATGGCGCAAAGAAGGCTCGTCTTCGGTACTTAGCCCTTCGATGGAGTAGATCTTGAATCCGTACTCCTTGGCAAAGTATTGGAACGCGTCGTGGGAAGTTACCAGTTTTCTTTGGTCTCGCGGCAACTCGGCGATCTTCTGCTTAACCCAGCCGTTTAGTTGCTGCAGCTGGTCGGCGTAAGACTGGGCATTGGCCCGGTACTCGTCGGCGTGAGCCGGATCGAGCTTTACTAATTCGTCGCGCACGATGAACGTTGCCTCTTCGACGTTGGGAACACTGTTCCACCAATGCGGATCTTCAATGAAACCGCTCTTGGCCGTTTTTTCATCCTCTCCGGCTCGCATTTTTAAACTGGGCAACTTGTCCCCAACCGGCAGCAAATCGGCCTTCGTCGCATCACGTAAATTATTGAAATAGTGTTCAAGGTTCTTTCCAGAAGTGAGGACCACCCGTGCCCCGCTTACGGCTTGAAGATCGCTTGGACTAAGCTGAAATTCATGGGGGTCTTGTCCTAGTTGGATCAAACCGGTGACTGTCACTTCCTGGCCGCCTACCTTCTGAGCGATTTCGGTCAAGATCGTGGAAAAACTGGCAATGGCCAGTTTATCTTCAGCATGGGCATGGCGGAGGGCGATGCTCAGGAAGAGAACTAGGGCAGGCAGAAGCCGGCTGAACTTCATCGTCGAAGTTGATTTATTTGCAACTTGTTTGCAACAACTAACTGGCAGCGCGTCTTTTCCTGATGACACTGACGCAGCTCAACATGCACAAAGATTTGAGTTTAGCGTCATGCCGTTCTACACTCGCGGGCTGTGAAACTTTCGAAACGGGGCGAATACGCCCTTCGGGCATTGATCGACTTTGGACTAGCTCAAGCGATGGGTAGACCCCTGCTACAGGTAAACGAGCTTGCGTCGAAGGAGGATCTCCCCGTCAAGTTTCTCGAACAGATTCTTATGCAACTGAAAGCTGCCGGGTATCTGGAAAGCAGACGAGGAAAACATGGCGGTTACCTGCTCGCCCGACGACCAGAAGATATTCAGATCGGCCAGGTGGTGCGCCTAATCGACGGACCGCTCGCTCCGATCCGGTGTGTGAGCCAGGTCGCATACGAACGTTGCACTTGCCCTGATGAAGAACACTGTGGCCTGCGGATGGTCATGCTCGACGTGCGCAACGCGATCTCTAATATTCTCGATCGCTTTTCCTTGGCCGACGTGGTGGAGGTCACTTTGCGGAAAATGCGCCGCAATAATGTTCCGCTGCCATTTGCGGCCGATCCCATCGGGACCACCCGGTCGAAGGCCAGCGATGGCGGCCTGGTCAGTCCTCGAACGAACGGCGAGCGCAAGAGCTGACGCCGACGACGCCGGGAGCGCCGGTAACGCCGGGAGCAGCGAAGCTGCGACTCAGGAATCGGGTCGAGTCACGGTGATTGCGCGCGGTGACCCTCCCACACCACCGGACATGCGGTTTTCCGCATCCGGCGGTTGAACCCAGCGGCGGTCTTTATGCCGCCGCGTCCTGCCATGGTAGGATGAAGCCGTAACGCTGGAGCTGTCGGTTGCTTA
>JBEEIB010000355.1:0-7889 GCA_041167675.1 Verrucomicrobiota bacterium | reverse complement strand
TCACACTTGCTCGGTTGCCACCACTGCTCAATATTGTTTGGTTAGATTTATTCATAGAGCCGACAGTTTAGCAGCGGGTGCTGTTAGCTGTCGGCTCATGTCATCTACTTTCATTGGGCCCCTCCGGGACCAGATAGCAGAGCACGTTCAGCGCTCTTGTTCCGGAGTTACCAGCTCGCTGAGGGTCTTCTCCGGCTGCCAGAATTCTGTATTGGCTCCCTCGTATTTCAGGACCGTAAACATGCCTGTCGCTAAATGATAGAGGATGTGGCAATGAAAAGCCCAGACGCCAGGGTTGTTCGCATCGAAGATCACTTTGATAGTTGATTTTGGCGGCACGATTAACGTGTCGCGCACTGCACCACTCAACTTTTTGCCATCAATCTCGACCACCTGAACGTCGTGGCCATGCAGATGCATTGGGTGCGACATGCCGGTGTCGTTGCGCATCACAATTTCAACGCGTTCGCCCTCCTTCACATTGAGACTGTTGTTATTAGGATAGGCAGCGCCATTAATCGTCCAGCTATAATTTGCCATGCTGCCGCCAAGGACGCATGGCAGAGACCGGTCTACCGGCTTTTCCGAAAAAGGATCCTTTGCCTTCAATCTCAGCTCTTGAGTGTTATCCAATCCAGCCGTTGGAAATTTGGCTTCGACCGGCAGTTTAGAAACTACGGCTCCCTCTGTCGCCAGGACAACGCCGCACTGCTGTCTAGTCCCCTCACCCTGCGCAACGATAGGAAAGACCCCGCCTCGATCAGGAATTTTCATCAGCAAATCGATCCGCTGAGCGATCCCCAACTGAAAGAAATTACCCGCTAGCGGTAGGATGTTTTGGCCGTCCGTGGCTGTGAGTTCTGCAGTCAAAGTTCCCGTGTTAACGAAAAAATTTGTCGCAGACGAACCAGCCACTATTCGCAAGAGTACTTTATGGCCCGGCGTAACATGGAACACCTGCGGATCGTCCAGGGTACGGCGATTGGCGAGAAGCGCGTCGTATTTAACGTCTGTATCGGGAAGCTCGCCGTCGGCCGAAGTCGCAACGAAGCGTTGCCCGGCATCGTCCCATTTTTGAGCAACTAATGTTTGGGTCTTTGGCATTTCCTTCATGCCACCCATGCCTTTCATCTTTTTCATGCCGGCTTTGAGTTTCTCTAGGATTTGACCGGGCGGCTTGAACGAAAAGTCGCCTAACAGAACTACGTATTGTTCATCTGCTTTGTCCCGTTGTTCTTCGGTCTGAAGGATGAGCGGAGCGGTGCCTAACAGCTGTTCTTGCAGACCGAAGTGCGAGTGCATCCAGTACGTACCACTTTGCTTGAGCGGAAATTGGTAAAGAAACTTTCCGTTTGGCGGAATGGGTTCCTGGCTCACAAATGGTACGCCATCCATCAAAGCGGGCAGCACGAGTCCGTGCCAGTGGATAGAAGTCGGCTCCTTGAGCTGGTTAATCACCTCAACCTTGAATCCGGATGACGTTTGCGGTTCGAAGCCTTGAACGCCGCTATCTTGCTCGATTACCAGCACTTTTACCTGCTTCCCTAACACCGTTAGTGGAACCTCCCGTACATACAAACGGATTGGTAAATTGTTGCCATCTTCGGCTTGCATCGTTCGAACACCCGGAACAATCAGAAGACAATACAGAAGGAAAACCGGTACGAGCACCCGGGGTAATTTCATGGAAGGTCCCACGCTAGTGTGCCGTCTCACAATATAATGGTGATGTCGCCATTGTATGTGAGACGGCACACTAGGCAATGCGATCTTGATTATCTACTTCAATCGTCACGGTAGAATCTCAGAACGATGGCGGCCGCGCAGGTAGGGCGCGTCTCTCCGAGACCGCAGGACCGAGGACGTAGCTGCCCCTGTTAGACCGAGAAACGTTGCGAGAGGCAAAAGCATTGGCCTAACGGGCGATGGTTGCCGATGATCCTGCGGTCTCGGAGAGACGCGCCCTACCTGCGCGGCCGCCAGACACTACCAAAATCATGCGCCCCTTCCGTCTCGGACACTACCTTAATTTGATGCGCACGGGCAGCCGTCGGACCGGGTTCTCCTGGGCGCTTTCGGACGATGGAGACTGCGCTTTGTGATTGTGCCGAACCAATCGCTTCGGTCGAGTCTTTCAGCTCTGGCAGATCAGGTGGCCTAACGGGACAGTCGCCGCTACCCCCCTGCCGATCCGCGGCTCACAGATCCGGCCTTCAGCGGATCTGTTTCGCCCTATTCTCGATCTGCGACCAACTGTTGAGATTCCCGTATCGTTTTCCGCTGGTGACTGCCAAAGAGCCGGCGGCGATTCCGGCTCGAGCGGCGGTCGGCCAATCGAGTCCGCGATACCAGGCTGCCAGCACCGCTGCAATAAACGCATCACCTGCCCCGGTGGTGTCAACCGCTTTGGCCGGCAGTGCCGCCAGATTTTCTTCGGCCTGACCCGGGATGCGGATTGCCGCGCCATGAGATCCGTTGGTGACCGCGATAAACTGTTTCACCCCGGCCTGTTCGAGAGCCTCGGCGGCAGCGGTCGCTCCGGATTTTCCGGTAATTACTTCCGCCTCGGAAAGACTGGGACAAAAAACATCCACATCTGGCATTAGATCGAGGAGACTTGGCCATAGCGGCGAATCGAAATAGGTGACATCAAGCGAGGTCAAGACACCTACCTCTTTTGCTCGACGAAGCGCTCGCTTCATCGCGTGACCGTCAAACGCGGGCAAAATGAGAGCGTAACCCACATGGAGAGCGCGTGCACCGAGCCGCACATCC
Organism: Verrucomicrobiota bacterium; assembly: GCA_041167675.1. Classification (GTDB taxonomy): domain Bacteria; phylum Verrucomicrobiota; class Verrucomicrobiia; order Chthoniobacterales; family JAFAMB01; genus DASTDH01. Next base: position 5,114 of record JBEEIB010000355.1, on the reverse strand, counting down.
TCGTCGACCTGCGCTTCGCTTAACCGGAACTGATCACACGCGCCCGGCGCGTTGATAAAACTGCGATCGCCGTCCTCTCCCACCGCAACTATGGTTGCGGTAGTCCGGCGCCCAGCCAGCGTTTCAATCCCCGATCGCGTAGCCCAGGATTCCACCAAGCTCCTGGTTATCTGGCCAAGATTGTCGCTGCCCACGGCCGCGTGGACCATAACCGGAACACCCAGTCTTTCCAGAATCTGTCCTGTATTCGCGACTGCGCCGCCCGGCTGAACTTCGATCTCTTCGATCGCAACGACATTCCCGTTCTTTGGCCAATCGCCAATCGGACGTGCCATGATGTCGGCCACCAATGTGCCGGCTAGAGAGATCATCGCTTCGTTATTTCGATCCGATCTGGCAGGTCACACTGGGCAACGATCAACTCTTGCAGCAGCTTTTTACCGTGGCTAGACGCACCGAACAAAGACAGCCGGGTTCGAGCGATTTCCCGCAACCTTTCGATCACATGCCGGAGAATAACTTGATGTTTCGGATCATGGGCCGGAGGCAGAGCGGCTCCTTCCGTTAACGCATCAACGAAACCGTTAATCAAGGCAGCTCCAATGTTAATTTTGTACACATTCAGTTGGGTCGCCGATTTCGCATCTTCTGGATGAATACCGCTACCACCATGTAAGACCAAAGGAATGCGGGTGCTCTTGGCTATCTCGCTCAACAGTTCAAGATCCAACCGTGTTTTCTGACCATGCTCGGACCCGACCGAAACCGCTAACGTGTCAGTTCCGCTTTTCTCCGCCATTTCCGCGGTTTCCTCAGCTGCTGCTCGGATAGCGCGGCCGCCCTGGTATTCGCCGCCGAATTGCCCAATTTCGGATTCAAGGATCGCTCCACAGGCATGGGCGGCTTCGGCAAAGCGAATAGTGCCGCGGATATTGTCGGGCAAAGGATGGTGTCCGCCGTCATACATCACCGAGAAATAACCGTGCCGAAGGCTGTGATAAATATTCTCATCTTTCCCCGGATGATCCTGATGCATCAACACCGGGACTGACGCCCGCTCGGCAAGGCTCCGAATGATTCCCGAAAGCTCGGTCATCCCGGCGTAGTCAAAATTAATGAAATCGGTCTGCACCATTACTGGGGCATCTTCGAGTTCTGCCGCTTCGATAACGGCACGCGCCATTTCCAGATTGCTCACGTTGAAGGAAGGAACAGCGAATTTGTTCTTGAGAATGTAGTTGAGGAATAGTCGCGGTTTTGTGACGAACATGATGAAGAGATGGTGTAGCGGGCGTGTTGCAGCAATGAGTGATGGATTCCCAATTAGCTATTCTGTTATTTGCTGTCTGTATTGGTGTCCGGAGGTCCTAGCTTTGCGTCGGCCAAGCGATAGTCCCTAAGTAAACCCATTGGCCCGCTTGCGATAAGTCCATCCGGATTGTTCGAGGTTCCTTTAGCGCCGTTGGACGATCAAGACAAGTGGCTCGGTAAAAGATTAAAAGATATCACGGGCGCACAGAAGCAGTTTAACGGTAAGGCAAATCCCCCGATGGATCTGCGCTACCGAAGAGGCGATACGCCGATCCGCCTTCACGCCGTCACGCCCATCCACCGCTCTCCCGGCTCACAGATCCTGCTTTCGCGGGATCTGGTTTCGCCCTACCATCACGCCCTATCTGCTCTTCACCACCGGCAATTCCACGAAGCTGTCGCCCGCGTCGAAGACCTTGATGGAGGCTTGCTGGTAATCACCGGGTTTGGCCAGCAAAATGTTACTGACGTAAGTTTGCGGGTTGCGATCGTAGAGCGGGAACCAGCTTGATTGCACTCGAATCATTGACCGATGGCCAGGCAAGAAAACATGATTCGCATCGGGCAGATTGAACCGGTAGCGCTCTTTCTCATTTGCTCGAATCGGCCGCGGCTGGTTGAAGCCATCCAAATATCTTCCACGAAATATCGGCTGAGATCATCAACTGATAGCCACCCATTTTCGGTTCGCGCCCGACTTCGTCCGGATAGACGTCGATAAGTTTGACTACGAAATCACCATCCGTGCCGGTAGTTGAAGCGATCAGATTGACGATCGGCGACCGGCTGATTTTCAATGGCTCAGTCAAGATGTCGGATGTGAAGGTTAGCACGTCGGTGCGACTCGATGCTTCGCGCTGATCGCTCACCAGCCAAGTTTGCCAGTCATGTTCTCCACCATCGCCCTCGAGATGGATTGGTCGCGGTAGGAAAGGAACTGGCTTGGCTGGATCCGAGACATATTCTTCGAATCCGGGCTCGGCCGCGGCCGCCGCAGTAAATCCGAGTTTTCCGCCCGGCTGAAGATAAAGCGAGACCGGATCCGTCTGCCCACCCACGTTGCGAGCGGGCCAGCCAGGCAACCGCTCCCATCGGTTCGTTCCGGTCTCAAAGGCGGTTACCGGCGCTAAATCGGCCGGTGGTGCATCGTCCTTGAGAAAGTGATCAAAAAATTGGCGAACCAAAACGCGGCGGAAATATGCTGCCGTATCCTGGCTGAAACGGATATCGCCGATGGCGTCGCCTTCCAGGCGTTGCTGATGATGGAACCACGGTCCCATGACCAAAAATACTTTGCTGTTGTCCACGTCCTTTGGCTTAATCGCTCGGAAGACATGGGGCGCACCGTAGATATCCTCCTGGTCCCATAAACTGTGTACGAGCATCACAGGGACTGAGAGCGGTTCCTTCGCCATCAGCTTATCTAATGCTTGCTCTTGCCAGAAGTCATCATATGCCGGATGGGCCAGGAATTTTTGATAAACCCCACCTGATCAAGTCCGCGCTGCCGGGCCATTTCGCCAGCCAAGCCAGCGGCGAGCCAAGATTCGTAATTGTCAAAATGTTTTATGTGATTGGCGACTCAGACAGAACCCCATACATGCGAATGAATTCTCGAAGCTCTCGGACGAGTCGGAGAATTTCGGATTGCCTCAAATCAATAACGAGTCTCCGGCCAATGTCATCACTGATCCGTTCTGGACGGTCTTCCATTCTAACCGTTCTCGCGATCTGCAGCCACGCTTCGGAAAACACCTTGGGTTCGATTGCTTTTCTTCCGACGAAATACCGCTAGGAGAGTTGTACGTTTCTCGTGGATAGATTTTTTCTTTCAGCGCTTTCACCAACCAAAAACGTCCATCCATTCCAACAGGCGAAATCGCTTAAAAAAAGGACACAGGATCACAGGTCCTGTTTCCCCCTAGGGACGGGCGAAAAATAGGTAGAAAATAGGCGAAAACTTTTTAGCGTGCCTCGGGAGCGGTGTCAAAGAAAAGCGTCATCCGAACTTGTTCCGTCTCCGCTTTGACCGACTCCTGTACGCTAGCCCAAACTAGCGCCTGGGCGTCTTGGCTAGCATCCTTCGCCATGTCTCTGGTGCAATGCCAGCGGTGAAGGCCATAAACCTGCAGGTTCACCGGTTCCATCCCACCAATCTAGCGCGGCACCGCAAAAGAAAGGGAGCCGCTTACAGTACCCGGAAGATAACGCTTGTAACGGTTGAGATCGAATCGGCATAAAAGTCCGGAACGTGAAAATGTGCGTACCTGAGGAAATTGTCGAAAACTTCAACGTCATCAAAGCAATCTATGAAGAAACCGACACCTCCAATCGTTGGCAACTGGTCCCGGCGAAAGTTCCAAAGGGAAGGCTGATTACTTCATGGCACCCGGTTTGCCACTGCAAAGATTGGCTTCGAATAGATCTGGAGCAATGTCTGTTCTGGTGTCTTCATATTAACGTTTTTCAGCTACGGCTTCCGGTTGAGTTGCTCCGCGGGGTATGAACTGTTCGACATCGATTCCCAGCAAGTTAGCCACGCCGATTCCGTAGGCCGGATCAGCGCGGAAGAAATGGCAGATCTGGCGTAGTTGGATCTCCTGCGATGTATTGCCTGCCTGCATGTGGCGAGCGATATTGCCAAACAAGCGCTGACGCTGTTCCGGGTTCATTAATCGAAAGAGATTGCCCGGCTGGGTATAATCATCGTTGCCGTCGCGGTGATCATATCGGGTCGCGTCTCCGGTGATGCGCAACGGCGGTTCAGCGAAGGCCGCGCGCTGCACTGGACCATTGAGACTGTTGGGTTCGTAATTCACGCTCCCACCACCATTGGCATCAACGCGCATGAAGCCGTCCCGATGGTAATTCATCACCGGACAGCGGGGCTTATTCACCGGAATCAATTCATGGTTGACCCCAAGCCGATAACGATGCGCGTCAGCGTAGGAAAAGATCCGTGCCTGCAGCATCTTATCTGGCGAGTGACCAATCCCGGGGACAATATTGGCCGGCGAAAAGGCAGCTTGTTCCACCTCGGCAAAGTAGTTTTCCGGATTGCGATTGAGCTCCAGGATGCCGACCTCAATCAGCGGGTAATCGGAATGCGGCCAAACCTTGGTCAGATCGAACGGATTCCAGCGATAAGTTTCCGCTTTTTCTTCAGGCATGACCTGGATGCAGAAACGCCATCGGGGATAGTTGCCAGCCTCGATGTTTTCGAACAGATCTCGCTGGGCTGACTCGCGGTCACCGCCGACTACGTCGGTCGCCTCTTGATCGGTATAAAAGGTATGACCCTGCATCGATTTGAAATGGAATTTCACCCAGTACCTTTCGCCTTTCGCATTGATGAAGCTGTAGGTATGCGAACCATATCCGTTGATCTGGCGGAAATTGCGTGGCAACCCACGATCGCTCATCAAAATAGTTACCTGGTGAAGCGACTCCGGTGAAAGGCTCCAGAAATCCCAGGCGGCGGCATTATTACGCATATTCGTCTTTGGATCTCGCTTCTGGGTATGAATGAAATCGGGAAACTTTAAGGGATCCCGAACAAAAAACACCGGCGTGTTGTTACCGACCAAATCCCAATTGCCTTCCTCGGTATAGAATTTGAGAGCAAAGCCGCGGACATCCCTCTCCGCATCAGCCGCGCCCCGTTCACCGGCCACGGTTGAAAACCGTAAGTATGCCGGCGTTTGTTTTCCTACCTTGCTAAATACCGCGGCCTTCGAATACCTCGTAATATCGTTGGTGATCGTCAAAGTGCCGTGTGCGGCCGATCCTTTCGCGTGAACGAT
>JBEEIB010000354.1:0-2794 GCA_041167675.1 Verrucomicrobiota bacterium | reverse complement strand
AAGCGAATGCACCGCTGGTCTGCAGCCGGCATTTTGAGCGTTCCAGCGGTTAGTGCTATAGGAAGGATGGTCGCCCTCATAAAGCTGCTGTAGACAGGAGCAATCGAATGCATACCCGTCTTTTTTCAGCGCATATCCAGCAAGGTAAGGCGGACGAGGCTTGGCAGGTTCTGAGCGAATTCGCCCATCGCGTCAAACAACAAAAAGGCTGCATCCTCAACCAGGTGCTGCAGGCCGGAAACGAGATCGTCGGTGTCTCGACCTGGGAGACACCAGAGGATCTGGCCGCATATGCCAACGGTGACCTCGCTCGCGAGCTGTTCAAACGAGTCACACCGCTGCTGATGGGAGTGCCGACGGCCAGGACCTATGAAGTTCGTCTCAACATGTGTGACCCGGCCGCGCTGAAACCTGCCTGAGGAAGACCGCCATGTTTCAGATAACCAAAGTTTGGGTCGATCCCTTCGACAAGGTTGATAGTGTCGAGATTCGCTTTACTTGGTCGGCCATTGGCGAAGCCCCGAAATGGCAAGGCAACGACGAAGCTGAGGTAATGTCGGTAATTCCGAATACGACACCCAGGGTTCGCCAGGCGGCAATTGAGATTCCACGCTATCTGGACGGAAAGGATAACTATCTTTTGCATTATCAGTTCGGTGGCGGCGGCGAGCATCATGCGGGCTTTTCTCAAATATATACGGAGGAAATTGTCTCTCGGGAGATTCCCTACGTCGATAACGAAGGACTCGTTACCGAGGTGAGGATTTTGTGGAGCGTCGGCGGCTGGAACGCGCCCAACTGGTCGCAGTCGCGGCTTGAGGGTCTCGCGTTGAATTACGACAAGAATGAGGCGGGCCACGATCAGGAGGGCGAGGGGATAGCAGACGAAGCGATGTACGAGATGGTCCAGACCGTGCCCCTGCCGCGGCGCTTTGTTGGCAAGGTATGGGCGCCGCGTGGCGCAACCGTCGACTACTCGTTACTGCTACTGCGCGCCAATACCCCGACTGGAAATGATGAATTCCAGAGATGGGACAATAACGGCGGCAAGAACTATAGCGTTGTGCTAACCTGATCTAGTCGGGTATCGAGTTGGGCGCCGAAACTGAAAGCTTGAACAAGGGGCCGGTCTATTTGCGGGATCGCAAGCTGCTCGCGTGCGGCGATTGCGGATGGGTCCATTATGCAATGACCTTCCAGGAAACGCTCGCGAACGATCGTCGTCTCGCACGCTATAATCTCAGTCCCGCCGAGCGATTAACTTATCAATCCGCGTATCGACAGTGCTTGCGCTGCGAGGCGCCGGTAGGAAGATTTCGCGCGGCCGAGGAGCGGGACCTGGCACACGCCGCGAGTCATTTAGTCACTCCAGTGATGATCGACAATAGCTAAGGTCGTAGGCAGCGGATCACGGCGGGTGGCTTCAAACCGGTGACCCGGAGGAAGCACATCGACCGTCGGCTCTATTCGCCGTGCGAATTGCCGTTGAGTCCGAAAAGACGCCGGGCATTATCTCCCATCAGCTTTCCGGACACTTCGACGCCCAACTTTCGCACTAACGGAATCAGCCCGTCGTTGTAGGTTTCCTGACCCTCGACGTTGGGCGGCTGCCTGGTGTAGTGAGACATTCCATCGATCGATGCATCGGAGCCGAAGAGCACCCGATCGGCGCCAACTTCCGCGATCAGCCGCTCCACGGTGCGCCATTGACACCATGAGGTTTCCAGATAGAGGTTCGGCTGTTCGTGCACGTGCCGAGCGGCGCGGCGGCGTCCCTCCGGCGGCCCGAGGTACGTGTGATAGAGGATGATCGGAACATCGGTAAAGCGTTCCGCCAGACGCCGAATATGATCGGGGTCGGCATCGCCGGGAGCGCTGTGACAGGCCACCGGACAGCCCACCTCGGCGGCAATCTCGAGGAATGGGTCGAGGGCGCGGTCGTCAGCCGGAAAGTCGTCCACCGTCGGATGGAGCTTGAGACCCACGGCACCAGACGCCAGACGCTCCTCAACTTCGATGCGGGAGGTTTCTCCCGGCCGTATCCATACCAGCGGGAAGAGCCCGGCTGCGGCACAATCAACGCGGTCCAGAGCACGATTATCGATCCATGAGCTGACACCGCAAACCATGCCGGCAGAGGCCATTGCGGTGCGCAGACTTCCGAGGCCAAGTGCCCCCGACCCGTTGCCGCTGACGTGGAGATGCGCGTCTAGTGCGTCGAAGCCAATCCAGAGCCGATAATTTGTACCGTGGTTGTTGTCCCAATTCTCCCCATCGGTGATCGCACAGTCGATCGCCACCCGATCGTCGAGGTCGGGAAGTTCCGCGACGGATAAAGCGGGCCCGATCGACTCGAGCCGAACTTCGCGAATCGGCTCTTTCCATCCATCGAAGCCATAGTGGACACGCAATTCTGATCCAGAAAGGCTGCCGCGATATGCGAGAACCCTTTGCGCAGAGGTCCCATCGCCCATCTGATGCCAACCGATTGTTGGCCTCCTCACCACACTTCGCTTCATCACTTATCCTTATCTATCTTTATCCCGGAGCTTTCGCTTCTTCGACGAACCGGATGATGAAGGACTCTCGGCAATCGGCTCACCACCGACCGAAAATGACGGGCTGTTAAAGTCGGGATCCTGCTTTTCCGGTTGATCCGAGACCGCAGGCTCTTGGACCGGAAGACTTCCCGCGCCCGTCACCACCTCTTCAGTGTACAGTGGGGAGTAAACCGTGTCACCGTCGACGAAAATCTCGAAATAGTGATGTAACAGGTATCGATCGCGAAGTTCGC
>JBEEIB010000353.1:0-3450 GCA_041167675.1 Verrucomicrobiota bacterium | reverse complement strand
TCGGCAAGCGGACCCCGAAGGGCGGCACGATCGCCAACGACGAGGATTTCGTGCGCTATCTGCTCGAGGCCGAGGGGGTCGCGGTCGTGCATGGCGAAGCCTTCGGCCTGGCGCCGCATTTCCGTATTTCGTACGCGACCTCGACGGACGAGTTGCGCGACGCCTGCGCCCGCATCGACCGAGCCTGCCGCGCGCTCAGCTAGAGCGGTATCTCGGATTGGCGCGCGCTCAAACTCGCTGCTCCTGGCGACACGTTATTGGCAAGACCCACTAGCGGCATCTCGAACGAGATCACCTGATTTGCGGTTCGCCGACAGTGCCATATTAAAACGGAGATTGACCGGCGCCCCTTGGAGGCTGTATCTCAGAGAACAGAACAGAAACGATCTGTCGCCAAGATGATCGCGTCTCCCTACCCTGCACGTATCGCTGATCTCGACCCTGCCGATTTGATTCGGGTCAAGTGCAGCGTTTGCGGCCACGATAACTTGATCCAGCCCGCCAGTCTGGCGGATGGGGTGCGTCTCGGTCCGGACAGCCGGATCACCGATCTAGCGCCTCGGCTGCGGTGTCGTGAATGCGATATAAAAGGCCGGGCTGTCGTGTCCATTCAGCGGTGCAAATCTAATGCAAGCCTGCTGGCGCGACATAACCTCGATCGCCTCGATGAAGATGAAGTAGAAAATCCGATGGGCTCGGGTGACACCGTTTTCGAACCCGCGACGATAGCATCGACGATCATTCCCGACTTGGTAGACCACATTGCCACAAAGGCGGTTTTTTCGAAGCCTCGGTCACAACAGAGGTTGCTTGGACAACATTTTACGCCAGAGACGATTTCGCTTTTTATGGCGGCACTGTTTCCTCAGCTGCCTAAAGAAATTCGGCTTCTCGATCCCGGAGCCGGGAAAGGTGCGCTGACAGAGGCCTTCGTCAGGCGCTGGCGCTACGAAGGTGATAGCGGTTCCATTAGAGCGCACCTTTACGAATTTGACCCCGCAATGTTCGACGAGCTGCGCAAACTTGCCGGCGAACTTAATCAGAGTGGCGCTGTCGCGGAAATATTTGAAGGAGATTTCATCAAAGAAGCCGCGGCTATGTTGCGACTTCGCAGCGGCCCACGATACACGCATGCAATACTCAACCCTCCGTACAAGAAAATTAACACCGGTTCGGATCATCGCGGCTTTCTGCGTGCGATTGGTCTCGAAACAGTCAACCTTTACACGGGCTTTCTTGGCCTTGTTATTGATCTAATGGAGAATGGCGGCGAGGTTGTTGCTATCATTCCTCGCAGCTTCTGCAACGGCCCATATTATAAGCCGTTCCGACGATTTATGTTCGCTCGCGTAGCAATTCGACATATTCATCTGTTTGCAACCCGAAATAAGATCTTCAAGGGTGATCGGGTACTGCAAGAGAACATCATTGTTCATTTAACGCGAGGTGCGGAACAGGGAGACGTAACGATATCCACGTCCACCGACGATTCCTTTTGTGACTACAACGAAGCGAGCTATCCATTCAGCTACATTGTCTTTCCCGAGGATACGGAACAGTTCATTCACATCCCGACGGCTGGTGCGAATGCCAAGCCTTTGGTTAATCGAACCTTCGGTTACCGCCTGGACGAATTGGGGATATCGGTATCGACTGGCCCGGTCGTCGATTTCAGACTGAGGACAGAGCTTTGCGGCGATCCGGAGCCGGGCGCGGTCCCATTGCTCTATCCCGGTCACTTCACACGCGAGGGTCTCCAGTGGCCTAAGCCGGGCATGAGAAAGCCAAACGCGATTCGCTTCAACACCCAGACGATCAAATGGCTTTTCCCGGCCGGCTTCTACGCTGTAGTGCGCCGTTTCTCGTCCAAGGAAGAACGGCGCCGCGTTGTCGCAAACGTGGTTGATCACCCGGCAGTGTTGGAAGCCAAAATGATTGGATTCGAGAATCACTTGAACGTGCTTCACGACCAGCGTGGTCCGCTCTCGGAAGAATTGGCGCGCGGCCTTGCCGTCTACCTGAACACGACTCGCATCGACCAATTTTTCAGGCAATTCAATGGCCACACCCAGGTCAACGCGACGGACCTCCGGAAGCTACTTTACCCGAGCCGGGAAGTGCTGACGAAACTCGGAAGTTGGGCCAAGCAAAACCGATCTGCTTCTCAGGAAGCAATAGACGAGCAGGTAGCCGAACTCCATGGAACATCCGAACATTGAAGCCGCTCTGCAGATTCTCGCGGACCTAGGGCTGCCTCGCGCGCAACGAAACGAGCGCTCCGCATTGGCCCTCCTGGCGTTGCTGGACTTACGCCCAAATCGTGAATGGGGGGAGGCCGGCGCACCGCTAATGGGAATCACGCCAATGATGGACTGGTTCCGGAAACACTATGGCAAGAATTATGCCCCCAATACGCGAGAGACAGTGCGACGACAGACCATCCACCAGTTCGTGCAGGCGGGCCTTGCGCTATACAACCCCGATGACCCTTCGAGGCCAGTCAACAGTCCGTATGCGGTTTATCAAATATCCCCCGATGCCCTCGCTCTATTGCGTCATTACGGCCGCGCTGAATGGGATACCGCGCTCGCGCGCTATCTCGAACAATGGCGGACCCTCGCCGACCGTTACGCGCACGAGCGGGAGATGGTCCGCGTACCGATTCGCATCGCCGAGGGTAGTACCATTGACTTGAGTCCCGGGGAGCATAGCGAGCTAATCCGCGTGATCGTCGAGGAATTCGCACCGCGTTTCGCTCCAGGAAGTACCCTGGTCTATGCCGGTGATACTGGTAACAAGTTCGGATACTTTGACGCTCAACTGTTACAGGAGCTTGGCGTTGTCGTCGACAGTCACGGCAAAATGCCTGATGTGGTGTTGTACTATACCGAGCGTGATTGGCTTCTGCTGGTCGAGTCTGTTACCAGCCACGGCCCCGTTGACGCCAAGAGACATGAAGAACTAATGGAGTTATTTGCGGGGTCAACGGTGGGTCTCGTTTATGTGACAGCCTTCCCTTCGCGGGCGGTCATGTCGCGTTATCTTGCCGATATCGCTTGGGAGACCGAGGTATGGATTGCCGAAGCGCCAACCCATCTAATCCATTTCAATGGCGCCCGGTTCCTTGGTCCGCACGGGGCATGACTGCGCACTGACATCCCGCTTCGCGTGTTTCGGTGGAGAGGCTCCGGCGCGGGCGCCCGCCGCCTTGGCGCAGGGCCTCCGTTCAAGGCGCAGAGTTTCTGCGCGCGATAATGCAATCGAGATTCCGATTGCCACCTCCGGGGCGGCGCGCCACGATCCGGTCCAGAGAGGGCCGCCAAGCCCCGATGGCGGCCATGACCGGATTTGTGGAGGATATCGATGCCTAGTGCCCCCCGCTGCGTTGCGCTTGTCGGCCCGTATCTGTCGGGCAAGACGAGCTTGCTCGAAGCGATGCTGTTCGCGTGC
>JBEEIB010000352.1:0-11673 GCA_041167675.1 Verrucomicrobiota bacterium | reverse complement strand
CCGGCACCCGCTCGCTGAAAATATTACAGTCGTTATCGATCGTGTAATCATTCCTCCACTCTGGTGCTCCCATGAGAGGAGAGATGATGACGTCGGTTCCGGCGTCCAGGGTGCCCGCGCCGTCATTCCCCAGAATCATCGGGAAAACAATGGGTTTCGCCTGCGCGGTTACGCCCATCAAGGTAAAGATGTCGTGCCGGTTGAGGCTCGCATGGGAAACCTTGACTCGTACCCAACCCTCCGGCACTGCGGGCTCGGGTCGCTCTCCGACAACGAGGGAGGCCATCGGATTTTCAATATTCGCTTTAGCGGCGTAAACGGCGAACATTAGATTTTCTCCTTGTAGCTGACGAACTGAATATCATTCGCTGTCCAATTATTCACAATGTTATCCAGTGATTAAGTTGTTGGAATCGTTCCGCCATCAATTGTGTAATCGCTTCCGTGAATGGAGGCGGCACGATCTGAGACAACGAAGGCAACCAACTCTGCGACCTCTTCTGGGCTGCCGGGTCTGCCAACTGGTATGCCTCCGATCATGTCCATGATCTGTTGGCGGGCGGCGTTTTCATCTATTCCATTGTTCTTCGCGAGTTGAACGATCATCCCGTGCGCACCTGAGGTTTCAATGAAGCCAGGCGAAATCACATTCACCCGAACACCTTTGGGTCCTACTTCGTTCGCGAGGCCTTTGCTGTAAGTGACGAGGGCAGCTTTCGCCGCAGCGTATGCCAGCGTCGAGTCGTACAGTGGCAGACGATGCTGGATGGAGGCGATGTGAAGGATGACACCAGAGCGGCGATCAAGCATTCCCGGCAGCAGGCTCCTATCGAATCTCACCGCTGCCAGCAAATTGACGTTGAGAGCCTTTTGCCATTCCTCATCTGTGAGCACCCGGAAGCCGCCGTTGGGAGCACTCGACCCGCCGACGCAATTTACCAAGATGTCGATGCCACCCCAATCCTCGACAACACGATCCACCACCGTTTGCACGCCGTCCGCTGTACCAATGTCTTCTTGAATAAACAATGCGGGCTCCTGACCTTCGGGAAGAGGGGAACGGGCGGTAGTTGCGACGGAGCCGCCTCCCAGCGTTAGCCTGCGGACAACGGCCTCTCCCATGCCTTTAGTGCCGCCGGTTACTAAGACCCGCTTGCCCTTGAACTCATCTCCAACAACAGAAAACGGATAGTTTGCCGCGTTCATTTGATCTCCAGTGAAGTGATCTTGTCTTTGACCGTAAACGTGTAGTTGAGTTCGACGGGGCTGCCGGGAAAATCGCCCGTCAAGCGCGCGCGGAGTTTCACAATGTTTTCGCTCACAGATGCATCGAGGGGTTCCATAACGTACCGATACTTCGCCTCAATCGCCTTCTTCCAAGACTTGATGGCATCAATCCCACGATAGTCGCGGCTTTCGTCATGCACTCGGGCATCGTCGGCAAAGCAGAGGAACAGCATCTCCGCATCCTTTGCTTTCTCCGCCGCAAGGTATGAGGCAACTGGCTTTGGCACTTTCAGCGAGATAGTTTATCCGCATATGTTGGTTGCATAACGAAGAGTCTTGCTCCAAACTTACTTTCTCACAAGTACGTACTATAAAGTGTGTTACAACCATAAAAGTATGTCCAAAGAATACACCCCCGATTCAGCCGCCCAAGATGTGGAAGCAGCCCTTCGCTTGCTCGAAGGGCGCTGGAAGCTGGTTATCCTGTTTCATCTCTTCGGGGGCAAGATTCTACGATTCTCCGATCTGGAACGCGCCATTCCGAACATCACGCAGAAGATGCTCGGTCAACAGCTTCGTCGTATGGAGTCGGATGGCATCGTCGTGCGTAAGGCCTATCCTCAAGTGCCCCCCAAAGTGGAATATAGTCTTACGACGTGGGGGCAGTCCCTATGCCCAGCACTAGACGCCTTCCTGAAATGGGCAGATTTATGGCCGCAGCCGAGCGCAGAACATCTTCCCGAGCTTACCGTGAATACGAATGCGTCAGGGCGAAAGGATGGCAGAGAACAAAGACGATCTAAGCATTAAGTCCTCGCTTGGAGTCCAGGATCAGCGCTGCCGCCCGCTGCGTGCATTGGCGCAGGCAATCGGTCCCGAGACTTGACTAATCGGAGTGAACGACAATTTCAAATTGTCCGAGACTGGAACTGCTTGCAGTAAACTTCTGGCGTAGCACTTCGAGCGACGTGCGGCGCACTGCGTTGGACAATCGTAGCCGCAAAATTCCGCTCTTTGCGTTCCGCCAGTGCCGAGAATTCAGCACGTTCGCCGTTCTGATCCTCCGCCGAAGATTCGGGGCTATTGTGATCCCGAGACCGCGTTCGCTCCGCAGAATAGTTCCTGTTCTTGCCGATAAACTCAATCCAGCTCCCCAGGTCAAAGTTTTTCGGGACTTGATCTGGAAGGTCTCGGCGGTAGCGATAAAGCATCCGCGTCGGGATTCCTAAGCGTTCGCTAAGCGCGGCTATCGTCATTCGGCGTCGAGGCTTTCTCTCTTTCCCCGCTTGCTGCTTTCTCTTACTCCGCCGCAAAATCACATCGGACCTTAGATTTCAAGTCAACTGTCTACACTTTTATCGCAGGGGCGGAACCTGCCTAGCTACCCGGTCAAAAAATAGATTCCTTGCCGGGGGTATCGGCAGTCTGGCAAAAATTCTACAAGACCGCCGAGATTCTTCCGCGACCATAGAAACCAAAGGCTGTAAAGCTCGCCATCGCCAGCCAATGCCGGTCACGCCGCTTCGGTATCGTGAAACCGGCCGTAATCTACAGTTAGACGACCGTCAGAGGTCTCGGTGTAGATTTCCACAAAACGGCGGTTCCAGAGAATATCGTCGTCGGTGTAATCGGTCGCGCACTGGACCGGCGCTGGAATTACGGAGTCGATGCAGACGATCGATGTCATCAGGCGCGTGTCGCTCTTTTCCAAGTCTTCCCAGGTCATCCCGTAGAGGGGGCTGCTTTCGTCGATCACGTGCCGGAGAGTCAGCGCAACTGGAAAGGAAATAATCCGATCGAACTGAAGCTTAAGCGGATAAAAGCGGGTAACACTCTCTTCTTCCTTGATCGGCTCATGGCGGAAAAGCATTACGCGAAATTCGGCCTCAGCCATCGCAACGTGACGCACGTTGGCCACCCGCAGCATCAAGGTTGGTACTCCGTCAAAAGGGGTAATGACGGCAGACTTGCTGAATAGAATCTTGGCCGTCGGTCTCGAGAATCGAATAAAGATCAAACCGGTGATAACAGCTACCCCGGCCATCCCGATCACGACCTCGACAGTACTGACGAAGTGGCCGTAGATGGTATCCGGGTACATGTGTCCGTAGCCAACTGTGTTCAGGGTTTCTACGCTGAAGAAAAAAGCATCATAAAACGACCCCGACGGTAGTTCGGCGATGCAGTTTCCGCCAAGTAAGTACAAGCCGGCAAAGACGAAATTAATCAAGATGTAAACGGCCAGGAGCATTCCGGCGAAGCGTGGCCAGGTTAAGGTCAAAATGAGATGATAAGCGTCTCGTATGTCAAAATCGGCGGCGTTAATTTTGACGAACTGCAAGTGGCCGGCGCGGACTGAGATTGATTTCGAACTCTTGATATTGCTAGAAGCAATATCTTTCTCAATACGTTTACAAAAGACTGGATTCTCGGGTCGACCGTGATTGGCCCCAGACCAACGAAGTGCGATCGCTCATCGAGACAATTAGTCAGTCAGTCTTGACGTTTTGGATGAGGCTGAGGAAGTCACGGAACAGACTGTTGAAGATGCCCTCCGCAAGCTGTCACAAGCCGTACGAGCGCCTTTCGTCAGGCGACCGAAACCATCGATCAGGGAGATAATGCGCAAGATGCCTTTCCCGCAGAAGCGCTTCTCTTTGCTCGAGAACCATCGTCGGGTCTAGGTAATGAAATACGTTTGCCAGGACCCTGAGAGACTCAATACCAATAATGCAGAACAAAGCTACGGCGGCGAGAACGCTGGTGACGACTGCGAGTGCGACAATTAAACGGCTGTTCCACAGGCCGATCTCGAATCCTTTTTTCCACCAATTCATCTCGTATGATGGTTTTAGGCTGCAGTGGTCGTGAAGTTCAAGCCGTTCGCTAGTATTTGAGTAGTTCGTTAGTATTTGAGTACTTCCTACGGATTCAATCACTGTGACCTTCAAAACCGCGTCCGAATTGGAAAGATGACCAGATTTAGGCCAAGAGCATGAGAGTGCACGACGGCTAGGAGCGAGACCTTCGTCATTTCTCCAGGAAATCTTGCAGCCTGCGGCCGATCTGGGCAACCGGCTCCAGACCAGAGGGCCGCTCCTTTTTTGGCCTGGCGAACCATCAGCTGTCGGGAGCGATCTTTCGCAAAACGAGATAGATCACGAAGGCAAGCGCAAACCCGACAAACCAGGCATAATTGTACAGCTCGACCAGCGGGCCGGGGACAGACGTTGGAGCAATCGCTTTTATCGTGACAAAGAAGCCTGGCAAGTTTGGCAAAACAGCCAGCACAAACGCCACGACGGCTACGAGACTGATCCCGTTTGTATACCGATATTCCCCCGCCCCATCGTAAAGCGCTCCAACGTTCAGCTGCCGGCGTCGAACAAAGAAATAATCCGCAATCATGATCCCGCCGATCGGCCCGAGTAAGGCGCTATAGCCAATCAGCCAGGTGAAAATATATCCGGTAGGATCTGCGACAAGTTTCCAGGGCATGATTAGAACACCGATAATGCCGGTGATGAGCCCTCCGGTTCGAAACGAAATTTTTCTCGGCGCTACCTGCGAAAAATCATTGGCGGGACTCACGACATTGGCGGCGATATTGGTGGCAAGCGTCGCGATACATAACGCGAGCATTGCCACGAACAACAAGACAGGGTTTTTGAACCGGGCGAGCACATCGGTCGGATCCCAGATTGTTTGTCCGTAAATTATTGTCGTCGCAGATGTCACTGCGACACCGATGAACGCGTAGAGCGCCATGGTAAGCGGTAGCCCAAGCGCTTGGCCGATGATCTGATCTCGTTGCGAGCGCGCGTACCTGGAAAAATCAGGAATGTTCAACGACAACGTTGCCCAAAAACCAATCATTCCGGTCAACGCAGGAAAGAAAAAGGAAAAGAACTGGCCCGCTTTCGCCCGCCCCGGATCGAAAGCGGAGGGCTGCGAAAGAATCGGTCCGAATCCACCGGCAGTCCGATAAGCCCACCAAAGAAACAGTAGCCCCAGTGCTATCAACAATGGCGCTTTGATATTCAATAAGAACCGGATCGATTCGATTCCCATGTAGATAACCCACATGTTGATTGCCCAGAAGAACAGAAAACACGCGAACTGAGGCAGAGTGATTCCGAACAGGGTGCTCATTCCTGGAGCGGCCAGCCCCGGAAGAAATATCGCGAGGATCTTATAGATTGCGCTACCGCCAATCCAGGTCTGAATGCCGAACCAGCCGCATGCGACAAGCGCACGCAGTAAAGCGGGCAGATTGGCGCCCATTGTCCCAAACGAAGCGCGACACAAAACCGGAAATGGGATTCCATATTGCGTCCCGGCATGAGCGTTCAGAACCATCGGGATCAAAACGATCAAATTGCCGAGAAAAACGGTAAGAATGGCTTCCCACCAATTCATGCCACCGCCAATAAGCGAGGATGCAAGCATGTATGTCGGGATACATGCAGACATCGAGATCCATAAGGCTGCGAAACTCGCAAGCCCCCACTTCCTTCGATCCCACGAAACGGGCGCGAGATCTTCATTGTACAGTGAACCGGTACGCGCTGCATCCAGCGTGGAAGCGTCTAATGCGGGGGTAGCATCCATAGATGTTGAGTTGCGAGTTGCGGGTTACAGGTTGCAGGTTCCGAGTTGTTAGTTCATGGTTACGAGACGAGGCTGCTCGAAACTCCGAACCCGAAACCCGGAACTCGAAACTCTTTAGAAGTGTTGGGGTTCACGTTTCAAAAAATTGCCGCGGCCAATTGTGCCGGTGAACTGCCCGTCGCGCGCTGCGATCTCGCCGCGAACAGTTACAACACTCGGACGGCCTTCGACTTTCCATCCCTCAAACGCGCTATAGTCAACGTTCATCAGCTGAGCTTTGGCCGAAATCGTACCGCGATAGTCGGGATCGAACACCACCAGATCGGCGTCCGCACCCGGCTGGATCGTTCCTTTGCGCGGGAAGAGAGAAAATAGCTTTGCGACCTGCGTGCTCGCGACGTTCACAAACGTGTGCAGATCGACTCGACCCGTTTTGACCCCGTGGGTATAGAGAAGCTTGATACGTTCTTCCAGAGACGGAATCCCATTCGGAATCTTGGTGAAGTCGTTTTTGCCCATAACCTTCTGATCGGAAAAATCAAAAGGCGCATGATCTGTCGCTACTGTGTTGATAAGCCCGTCACGAAGTCCTTTCCAAAGTATTTCCTGGTTACGCGCATCCCGCAGCGGCGGGGACATTACGAATTTCGCTCCATCAAATTCGGGGCGCTCGGCATATGTCTTATCTAACAGCAGATATTGGATCAATGTCTCAACACTAACCCGCGCGCCGCGTTGACGCGCTGCGATAGCCTCCGCGAGTGCCTCCTGACAACTCAAATGGACGATATAGGTCGCTGTTCCAGTCAGCTCTGCAAACGTCAGAAGATGATGAACCCCTTCCGCTTCCACCAATGGCGGCCGGCTTTCATGATGCTGGCCGGGATCTGTCTTTCCGGCAGCTAACAGCTCTGCAGAGCGCTCGGCTACCAGAGTCTCATTCTCACAGTGCGCAGTGACGATCACCCCCAGCTTCTTGGCTAGGACCAACGTTCGATACAACTCCGTGTCATCGACACCAAACGCTCCTTGGTAGGCCAGAAATATTTTGAAGGAACTGATTCCCGATCCCACGATCTCGCGGAGCTGCGCCTCGGTCGCAGGGTCATATTTCGTGACTCCCATGTGAAAAGTAAAATCGCAAGCTGACTTTCCGGCCGCTTGGGACATCCAAAGCTCAAACCCTTTCAATGTATCGTCCCGACGCGATGGACAACACATCTCGATGAGCGTCGTCGTACCTCCGACAAGTGCCGCCTTACTTCCCGTCTCATACGTATCCTTGGAGTATGTCCCCATGAACGGGAGATAAATGTGAACATGGGGATCAATGAATCCGGGGAAGACGAATTTCCCTGTAGCGTCAACAACCGTGGCGCCCGGTGGCGCAGAAATATCCCGATCAATACGCGTTATTGTTTCGCCTGCGCAATAGATATCTGCCTTGTAACGCTCGCTCGCAGTAACGATTTCTCCGTTCTTGATCAGCAAGGGCATAGCGTCAATTCACTAGAGGGAAAGCGAATCCGATTGCTGCACGAACGACTCGCCGCTCCACTCGGCATCGCTGCTCACAGATTTAGCTGCCGCGGCTTTCTGGGCGGCTTTGCGTTCTGCTTGCCGGCGGACCAGATCTGCGTGGGAGGTGAAATAATCGAGGGATTTTCCTTTGAAATCCAGCACCGTCTCGAACTGATGCTTTTCCATGAACGCGAGTAACTCTTCTTGCATCGGTTTGATACACCCGTATCCAAGTTTCATGACTCCCGTGCAGACCTGAATCGTGTCAGCTCCAAGGAGAATGAACTGCGCAGCGTCCTCGCCAGTTTCGATTCCGCCGATTCCCGAAATCGTTCGATCCGGAAACTCGGATCGCATCATGCTCGCAACTTCCATCACCATGCGCAGCGCAATTGGCTTCACCGCTTTGGAAGAGTAACCGCCTGGTGTTGTGTAGCCTTCCACGCTCGGTTCCGGCCTGAATGTATCAAGATTCACGCCCATCACGCAGCGTATGGTATTGATGAGACTGACTCCTTGGGCGCCGCCGCGCAGAGCCGCTCGGCTTGGTTCCTCAATCCGCGTAATATTCGGCGTCATCTTGGCCCAGACCGGCTTTTTGGCTGCTGCCGCTACCCAACCACAGACCTCTTCGAGAATCTCGGGATCTTCTCCCATCGCGGACCCCATTTTTCGCTCCGGTAATCCATGCGGGCACGAAAAATTTAATTCAAAACCGTCCACACCCGTTTCCTGGCATCGCTCCACGATTTCGAACCATGCGTCCTTTCTGTATTCTTCCATGATTGATGCGATAAGAACCCGGTCCGGAAAACGGTCTTTGCATTTCTTAAATTCTTCGATCCAAATCTTGAGCGGCCGATCGCTGATCAGCTCTATGTTTTCCCAACCAACGACTTCCTGTTTATCATTCGAAAACAGTTTAGCGTAGCGTGGCGCAACATTGATGACTTTCGAAGCGTCGAGGCTGACAGTTTTGGCGATAACTGCTCCCCAACCCTCCTGGAAAGCTTTGGCGATTACGTTCAGGTTGGTCCCTGGTGGGCCGGACGCGATGATAAACGGGTTGGGCAGCTTGAGTCCGTCCACAGTAATCGATAGGGTCGGCATCCTTCTTTTCCCTTCTCTGTCACAAAGCGAGAAAAAGATTCTGAGGTGGTTCCGCAGAAATTTCAAGCCACATGGCAGGAAAGTTCCATCTTCGCCAGGAACTGAATGCGATATCACCTCATCGACATTTCATTTTTCTTTGCCTGCAGTTACTCTCGGCAACATCCTTATTTGTTAGTGTACCGTCTCACATATAATGGTGACGTCGTTGTCGGCGTTCCGGACGATGGCGGCGTTCCCGGCATTTCCACAACATATGCTGAATCCAAAACGAACGGTTGCAGAGCTCAAAGAACTACGCGCACTGACGGGGGACGAGAATGGAGCGCAACGGGTGGCTTTCACCGAAACCTGGAGTCGCGCCCGCGCCTGGCTTCGCGAAAAGCTGCAATCATTGCCTCTCGAGATACACTCCGACCCTGCAGGCAATGTCTGGGCCACACTCAGCGGAAAATCCGAGCGATCACTGTTGATCGGTGGTCACATTGATTCTGTCCCAAACGGTGGCTGGTTGGACGGTTGCCTCAACTTGCTGGCTGGAGTCGAGATCCTCAGGCGGATCAACGACCAATATGGTGGCAAACCTCCGGTCACAGTGCGGCTGGTAGACTGGGCTGATGAGGAAGGGGCCCGATTCGGCAAAAGTTTGTTCGGATCGTCTGCCTGTTCCGGAAACCTCGATCTCGAAGAGGCACGCGGCCTTGTCGACAGGGATGGCGTTCGTCTGCCGGAGGCATTGAAAAACGTAGGTATCGATTTAGAGCGAGCAAAGGGAAGCGGCGGCGAATTGAAAAGTGCTGCCGCCTATATCGAATTGCACATCGAGCAAGGACCTGTGCTTCTCGACCTGGATCTGCCGCTTGGAGCAGTTCTGGGCACCTTCGGTGTTGAGCGACACGCGATCACATTTCACGGCCAGGCTGCGCATTCCGGCAGTACTCCAATGAACGTCCGCAAAGACGCTTTCCTCGCTGCAGCAAAAATGAGTCCTGAGATCTATCGGATCACCGCGACACACGGCGGCGTTTGCACGATTGGTTCTTGCACGACAAAACCCGGCATCGTGACAAGCGTAGTCGAAGAATGCCGCATTACGCTCGATCAACGCCACCTCGATGCGGTCGCCTTGTCGAGAATGTTAGAAGACGCAAAACAGGCCAGTCTGAAGTTCGCTCAGGAAGGAAATGTTCGTGCCGCCTGGGATCGAATCTGGCGGATTGAGCCGGTCTTGTTTGATCCTCGATTAATCGATCTCTGCACCGAGGCGATCGATGAAACGTGTGGTAAAACGCATCGTCTTCCGTCAGGTCCTCTCCACGATGCCGCCGAAGTCGCGCGAGCAGGTGTTCCGACAGTAATGATGTTCGTCCAGAGTTTGCACGGTATCAGTCACAATAAGATCGAAGACACTAAAGAAGAGCATTTGGAATTATGCGTCACCGCTT
Organism: Verrucomicrobiota bacterium; assembly: GCA_041167675.1. Taxonomy (GTDB): domain Bacteria; phylum Verrucomicrobiota; class Verrucomicrobiia; order Chthoniobacterales; family JAFAMB01; genus DASTDH01. The sequence goes on along the minus strand of JBEEIB010000352.1, from coordinate 1,759 downwards.
TCGATAGACTCGCCGAGAAAGCGATGCATTTCATCGCCTGACGTTAGTGTACCGTCTCACATATAATGATGACGTCGCCGCAGGTCAGTTGGCTGTTTTTCAAGGCGCGACCCGCCCGCAACGCTTCGCGTAGCGATGCGGGCGGGGCGACGAGCATATCTAGATCGATACGTAAGGAGCGAGCAACGCAGAAAAACAGCCAACCGGCCATGGCCCGGAGGGTTTGCGTGGAAAATGGGCCGGCGGCTGTGTTGCTCGTCGGTTACAGATCCAATTCAGATATGCGCCCTCCTTCCGCCAGTCCGGCTCGGAGCGCCTTGCCGGCGGCCCATTTTGAACGCAACGACGTCACCATTAGATGTGAGACGGTACACTAGCTTGAATTTTCACCTACACTGATGCTCCCCCTATGAAAACGCCTGAACTTCCGCCATTTGACTACACACCCAAGCCTTACACGGGCCCATCCGCTGAGGAGGTGCTCGCCTTAAGGAAACAGTTCCTGAACCCAGCGCTGTTTCTTTACTACCGGAAACCGATGATGATTGTTGAGGGCAAAGGTCAGTATGTTTTCGACGAAAAAGGCAGGCGTTATCTGGATGGCATCGCGGGTATTGCCACAGTCAGCGTCGGCCATTGTCATCCAGATGTGGTGGCTGCGGCCAATCTCCAGAGCGAGACACTCCAACACGCCACGACCATCTATCTGCACCCGAATATTGCCGAATACGCGCGCGAGCTCGCCGCCAAAATGCCAGGCGATCTTAAAGTCTGCTACTTCGTCAATTCCGGCTCCGAGGCCAACGATCTCGCGATCCTGATGGCGAGAGCTTTCACCGGCAATTACGACATCATCGCGCTTCGCAACGCCTACCATGGGGGCAACGCAAGCTGTATGGCGTTAACCGCGCATCGAACATGGAAGTTCAACGTTCCTCACAGCTTTGGCGTTCATCATGCGATTGCTCCATACCCCTATCGTGGACCCTACGGATCTGATTATCCGGAAGCCGGCAAAGCGTACGCGGACGATGTGCTGAACTTGATTCAATACGCAACACCCGGCCGAGTGGCAGGATTTATTGCAGAGTCAATTCAAGGAGTTGGCGGAACCATTGTATTCCCAGATGGTTATCTTTGGCATGTATATCAACATGTGCGAGAAGCGGGAGGCGTTTGCATAGCTGACGAAGTCCAAACTGGTTTTGGCCGTACCGGCGAGGCGTATTGGGGATTTGAAAGTCAAGGTGTGATACCAGACATCGTAACCATGGCAAAAGGGATCGGAAACGGCGCTCCCCTCGGCGCTGTGGTGACCACGGCGCAGATTGCGAAGAGTCTCGCCGAACGAATCCATTTCAATACGTTCGGCGGAAATCCAGTCGTGTGCGCACAGGGTCGGGCCGTGCTTCAAGTGATCGATCGCGAAAAGCTGCAGCAAAACGCGCTAAGTGTCGGAAATCACCTCATCCATGGGTTCCGTGAACTTGCGAAGAAGCACGATCTTATCGGCGAGGTTCGTGGCAAAGGTCTGATGCTCGGCATTGAGCTGGTCAGAGACCGCACAACAAAAGAACCCGCAAAAGACGAGTGCGCCCGTGTACACGAAATAGCACGGGATTTAGGATTGCTCCTCGGTAAAGGCGGTCTTTATGCGAACACTCTTCGAATCAAACCGCCTTTGTGCATCACTAAGGCAGACGCAGATTTCATGATTGACGTGCTCGATGCAGCTCTAGCAGCGGTTTGATGGTGGCGT
>JBEEIB010000351.1:0-11377 GCA_041167675.1 Verrucomicrobiota bacterium | reverse complement strand
CAGCCTTCGCCATACCGAAAATTACCAGGCAAGGCTGACGACCCAAATACTCGCTTCACCGACGACCAACGATGGATGGCCTGCTCCGGTTTCAAGATCTGGCTCGAACACATTGTGGATCCGCCCTTCCGCCCCTTTGGCATCCAGCATCAAGCTGATATAGGAATTCATGTTCGATCCTCCCGCCTCAAAGTCTTTGAAACATCGGTTTGGCTTAACCGAGTTTTCTGAGATTCAATATGGTGGATACGGGGTTAGGTTCTCTGGGCAAGAGAAACACCGAAACACTGTTTGTCAACAATATTGTCTACAATCTTGGTAGCACCTGTATACCCCCGTAAACAAACCTATTTATTCTATATACTCGCCCAAAGAGATCATTTTCGATTTTTCCCTGGACGCAAAGCGGCCTCGGCTTTGCGCTTCATCCGCCCGTGACTAGTCAGCAGCTTGCCGCCTGCCTCGGAAATGAAGTCAATTGCGCCGTCGACCAAGGAACAACACGCCGTTCCGGAAATGGAATCCTTCTCGAAAAAAGATAAAAATCGTGCAGACGAGCACGATGGGAGCCGGCCAAACCGCTAGCCAAAGCAAGGGTTGTTCGCTGTACGCAGCCTTAATTAAACCCAGAATCGCCAGTAGATAGCTGGCAATCCAAATACTGGTTTCGATGCTTATACCACCGTATTGGGCGCCCCAGCTGGCTCTGGTGCTACAATAGCCGACGGCTCCGCGGCGAAAGTGCGTCTTTGATCGGACCGAGCGTCTTTGCTGGGTGGCAAGGCGCGGCGATTGATCATTCTTCTCCAGTTCAGGAGCCGACTGAAATAAACTTTGAAGCCGCTCTTTCGCGCCTTCGGCCGCTAATATCAGGCTGATGTAGAAGTGCATTTGATCCTCTCTTTTACGACGAACAAGCCGGCCTATTCAGGACACTCTGTGCTTGTCGTCTATGCATTTTGGAAGCGCTAAAGCAGTTCATCGAAACACACGCAGTGCGCCCAATCAGTTGCTCGGGACATCCTATTCGAGCGCAGTGACAACACTATGTCAGCAGACCCTAGATCCGACTTCTCTGGCCTGAATGTGTCTAACGCATCGGTTCCCGTTCGACGTAAGTGGGTCTCATCGTTTTCTAGTCGACGCGGAGAGCATCAGGTTGTTGCTGGAAAAATTTGACCTCCGTTTTGGCATCGCCTCAGGACCGGCTTTCACGTAATCTCCGAGGCTTCTATGTCCGATGCTCCCGTTGCTCCCCCACCCGGAACGATCCAGAAAAGAAACGTCCTGAACCGAATCACCTCGTTTTTTGTATACCTGTTCGAGCGGATAACGCCCGATCCCTACATTTTCGCTGTTGCCCTCACCATCGCGACGGCTTTGCTCGCGGCAGCGCTGGCTCCCAAAGGATCTGTACCGGAAATCCTGACTGGGTGGTACACGGGACTATTCGAGATACTCGCGTTCGCGTTTCAGATGGTTCTTATTTTGGTAACCGGGTACGCTCTCTCCAATTCTCCACCGATTCGCCGGTTTCTCGATTGGCTCGCCTCGCGACCCAAAAGCCGGACCTCTGCAATCGTTTTAACGATCGTCACCGTGATGGCTACCAGTTTCTTGAACTGGGGTTGCGGTTTGGTTGTCGCCGGCCTGCTTGCTCGCGAGATCGCAAAGCGAATGCGGATTGACTTTGGCTGGCTGGTAGCCGGGGCCTATACGGGCTGGATCATCTGGGCAAGCGGATTCTCCAGTTCGATCGCATTGGCCCAAGCGACTCCCGGCTCTGCTTTGAACCTCGTACAAAAGGTGACCGGCCAAATTATTCCACTTGGCGATATGATTTTTGCGCCTTTCAATTGGGTTCCAGTGATTGTTCTACTTATTCTGCTTCCGCTACTCTATTGCGCCATTCAACCAACCGAACGCGATACGATAGCTGCTGACGCGGACAGACTTTCGGCGGAAGATACAATCAGCTCACCAAGTGACGAGAAACCGACGATCGCGACCCACTTGGAACGCGCCTGGATCTTGAACTTGATTATAGTCGTAGCGGGAATCGCAGCCCTGGCGATCAATTGGTCTAAGACAGGTCCAACTCTCGACATCAATTCGGTGATATTTCTGTTCTTGCTGGCCGGATTGCTTTTACACTGGACTCCCATCAACTACGTCCGTGCTGTCAACCAAGCGGCGCGAGTAACCGGTCCGTTGATTCTTCAGTACCCGCTTTATGGCGGCATCATGGGCATCATGAAAACGACTGGACTCGCGGATGTTATCGCGAAGGCATTTGTCAGTTTTTCTTCCGCTCATACGCTTCCTTTTTGGAATTACATTGCCTCGATTATCATCAGTCTTTTTATCCCAAGCGGCGGCGGGCATTGGGCGGTACAAGGCACCTTCACCGTAAAGGCCGCAGCCGAATTGCACGCGTCACAAGCAGCAACCGCCATGGCCGTGGCGATGGGTGAACAAGTCGCGAATATGATTCAGCCATTCTGGGCGCTCCCCGTCCTTGCTATCGCCGGTATCAGTTTACGTCGCGTAATGGGATTCACTGTGATGTCTTTCTTTGTCGGCGCAGTGGTGTTCGGGCTCGCGCTCCTGTTCCTGGTCTGATGATCTTACAGAAGGACGCGAAGACAGGTTTTAACAAAGAGATCGCAGAGATCACAAAGGGAGACATCGCTCCAAGCCTCAATCACGATCGTCGTCGCGCTCGTTAGCAATCCGAAGGCAGGTAGGGCGACACCCCCTCCCGGGGTTCTCAATGCAGACCAGAACGAGAATTGTCGCGGCAAGAAGCTCACGGTAACATTGAACTCCGCGGCCACGGGAGGATCATTCAACCCCTACTCTTTGAGATCTCTGCGATCTCTTTGTTCAAAAATCAGTCTTAGCGACCTCATGTCGGACTTCGTCTCGAGTTAGGTTGCGTGAAACCCGCCATCGATCTGCAGAGTAAGAGCGTTCAACATATTGGCGGCATCGCTCAACAAAAAGCAGATCACTGAGGCGATGTCGTTACATTCGGCGAACCGATTGAGCGGTATGCGTTGTAACATAGGCCCCCCTTTGACTGGATCGCTCCACGCCCGTTTGCCCATTTCGGTCATTACTACTGTCGGGTTAACCGAATTAACGCGAATACCGTACTCGCCTAACTCGACAGCCATTACCTTGGTTAACTGATCCAAACCGGCTTTGGAAGCGCAGTAGGCGGCATGATCGCGGAGCGCTTGAAATGCTGCCATGCTCGATACGTTCACGATTGAGCCGGCAACACCGCGCCGTATCATTTGGGCGGCGATAACCTGACTTACGATTACGATGGCTCGCAGATTGACTGCCATCGTTGCGTCCCAAGCCTCTGGAGTGGTCCCCAAGAACGGCTGTAAAATCGCGATGGCAGCGTTATTCACCAGCAGATCAACGTCACCGGCTTGTTCAGCGGCTCGTTTGGCCGCCGCTGCGTCGCCCAGATCCGCAATGATCGTCTCACAATCGATTTCGTCCTGCAGGTTCTTCAGATCCGCTTCCGTACGGCTGAGGGCCACTACTTTCGCGTGATAGTGAGCTAACATCACCGCGGTGTCGCGACCGATTCCTTTGCCAGCCCCGGTCACCAGGACACGACGGTTCTTGAAATCGATGTTTAGGGTAGAAGGGTCGAGGGACATTTCTGATTCTAGCTTGAAAATCTCAAGGGCAATCAAGGAAATTTCCTACCACGGGGCCAGGAGCAAAACAGAAATTGTACTCTAAAAGCGGACTGAAGACTCGCGCATCCAGCATGGCCTCCTCCGTTCTGCCCCCTTAACGTCACGAAAAAGTAACAGTTCTTCATGCCGACATTTTATGATCACGGTTTAGCTTCCCGCGACACGCGATCTCAAGGGGGGACATTGAGGACCGTTATCGCAGGTTCCCTAGTTGGCGCAACGCTCCGATCGGTTGTCGATGACCTTCACGGATTGAAAAACACCACCCCAAAATTCATACAATGAAGAACGGTTTGACGCCCACTATGGGCTACAAAAAACTCGCGATCGCTTCGGTGATCTTAGCTTCTGCTTTATCCGCTCACGCTCAAGCAACCTCGGGACCGGCGGCAAAGCCTCCGTACACCGTAACTGTTTTTGCGCATGCGCCCGAAGGGCTCACTAACCCGGATTCGATCACAAGTGCGAATGAAAACATCTACGTCGTTTATGCGAACAAGACGCAGCCGGACGGCAGTGGCGGCAATAGTACGATTGTCGAATATAGCTCGACTGGCCAAGTGCTCCGCATGTTTCAAGTAAAAGGGAAGGCGGATGGCCTAAAATATAATCCATTTGATCATAAACTTTGGGCACTGCGTAACGAAGACTCCAATCCGGCCTTAACGCTCATCGATCCGAAATCGGGGGACCAAGACGACTTTACTTACGCCGAGCCAACGCTGCATGGCGGCGGCTATGATGATGTCGTCTTCTTCAAAAATGCAACATTCATCAGTGCGTCCAACCCAAACCTCCAAGCGCCGACACTTTCTACGCCGAATGGACAAAATATTTTTCCTTCAATCGTCAAAGTGCGGCTAGAAGGTCATCAGATTTTTGTCGAACCAGTCCTCTACGGCACCGCATCTCTGGTCGATATCGCGACCGGACAAATCGTTGTCGCTCAACAGTCTGACCCGGATTCCTTAAAGGTTGATTCGGCTGGCGACCTGGTCCTCGACAGCCAGGCAGACGGTGACCTGATCTTTATCAACAGCCCAGGATCCGACAACCAAGCCGGTCTGCGTCTTCATCTGACTAACGATACTCCTAAGCAGCAGATCACGGTCGACGACACCGTCTTCCCGACCGCTCCATCGGGGACAATCCTGGTTGTCGACACCAACGCGGAGACCGTTTACGCGGTCCAGAGCGAGGCGTTCCAACCAGGGGGAGCGTATTCAGCCAGCGATAGTGACGGCATTCTTGGTAAAGTGGATCTTAGTACCGGATTAGTGACCCCTATCGTTACCGGCATGAAGAGCCCGCACGGCGCATTGTTCGTTCCGCTCGACGTTGATAAGAGTGACAGAGACAAGTAAAGGGGGATCACCCAGAAAGGTAGATGCCATGGGTATTGCCAGGTTGCTGGTCATCCAGCAGCCTGGCAATACCCATGGCATCTACCTTAAAGGGCATTGCGGGGCGCAAGGGCTCCGCCTAGCTTAAAGCCGCTCGAGCGCGAAGTCCCTATTCCCCCTCCAACAAACTGGAAATCTCTTCCAGGGTAAGTCCGGTCATCAGTGGTTCTTCGCTCTCGACCGTAGCGTCGATGACTTCGCGTTTCTTGTTCTGCAAAGCTAAGATCTTTTCTTCCACCGTGCCTCGGGTAATGAGCTTATACGAAGTGACCAGCCGATCTTGCCCGATCCGATGCGCGCGATCGGTGGCCTGATCCTCGACCGCTGGATTCCACCACGGATCGAAATGAAATACGGTATCAGCCTCGGCCAAAGTCAGACCGACGCCGCCCGCCTTCAGGCTGATCAAGAAAACTGGAATGTCTGATTCGTTTTGAAATCGGTCGACCACTGCTGCACGATCCCTAGTTGACCCGTCGAGATAGCAATAGGGAGTGTCCAGGCTATTAAGTTCCTGGCGGATCAAATTCAGCATAGTAACGAATTGACTAAATATTAATACGCGATGACCTCCGTCGATTGCTTCCTCCAATAGCTCTAACAAAAGATCGAGCTTGCCGGAACGAGCCGCCGGCTCCTGGCCGAGTAAACGAAGATCGCAGCATGCTTGCCGGAGTCGCAAGAGCGTCGTCAACATGGTCATTCGAGCCCGATTGCCAACCTTCTCTTTTGCTAGGAGATCCAGCTTCTTCCGGCTTTCTGTCTGTAACTTTGCGTACAGTTCCCGTTGCTCGTCGGAAAGATTGCAAAAAGCGGTCTGCTCCAGTTTTTCGGGAAGATCTCGGAGCACATCTTTTTTGAGCCTTCGGAGCATCACCGGGCGCAAGCGTTTGGCGAGTCGCTGTCGCTCCGGTTCCGAGCCGCGACCGATGGGGAGTTCGTAGCGTTCCCGGAATTCTTCTCGCGATCCCAGGTACCCAGGCAGCACGAAATTCATAATCGACCAAAGATCGCGCACGGAATTCTCCACCGGAGTTCCGGTGAGAACGAATCGCTGTTCGCCCCGCAATGATGTAGCGGCTTGCGCGTTTTGGGTATCCGGATTTTTGATGTGTGTCGCCTCGTCCAAAATGATCGCGCCAAAATGAAAAGGTCGATAGGAATCGATGTCGCGCCTGAGCAAAGGGTAGCTGGTCAACACCACATCGTGCTGGGGGATCGAATTAAACCGAGAACCCCGATCCGATCCATCGATCGAAAGCACTTTCAGCTCCGGAGCAAAACGCTCGGTTTCCCGCCGCCAATTGAAAAGCAGCGAAGCTGGGCAGACGACCAGAGACGGAGCCTTGGCGGTCCGTAAGTAAGCCAAAATCTGCAGAGTTTTTCCGAGTCCCATCTCGTCGGCCAAAATTCCTCCTAGCCGGTTCCGATGAAGAAAATGGAGCCAATAAACGCCTTCCTTCTGATAGGGACGCAGAATCTCTTCCAAACTTCCCAGAGACACCGTCGTCAACGGTTTCAGTTGTTTTTGCGCTGCTGCCCAATCTTTCCAGCCATGATCGCCCACTACCTGCGCCCCGGCTTCGCGAGCCGCAGCGTCAAGAAATCCCGCCTGGCTCCGAGCGATCCGGTATCGACCTGGCTGCGTTTGCTTCGGATCACAGTCTCGGAGCACCGCCTCAATTTCCGCAATGTCATCGGAATTGAAAACGGCCAAAGCGCCATCGCGTAATCTGGTGGTGGTTTGACCCGATTGAAGCAAACGTTGAATTTCTGCACTCGAGTAACGATCGCCGCGAGCCGACTCCAGCGAATACGAGAGTTCAAACCAATCTTGACCAGAGCTCACTATCTCAAATCGAGGCGAAACGCGTTCGACGTTGCCGGTTACGTTGGCAAAACGGCTCCCAATCGAAACCTTCCAATTTTTTTGTAGATCCGGCAGCAGTTGTGCAAAAAACCGAAGGACCGCGTTTTGTCCCTTCAAGGTGAAATCGCCGTTTGAATCGGGGCCTTGAAATCCAGCGCTATGAATGACATCGGCGCAGTCTCTCTCAAAGCGCGGATTGCGAGATCTCTCACCCTCCGCCGATTCGTAAACGAAATTCTCGGATGCTGCAGATGCTCCCAGAGTGATCATCCGTTTGCCATATAAGAATTGGAGTTTCGCGTTGAGGTAATTCAATGAGCCTTCAAAAGTTGCGAATACTTCTGGCATACCGACGGAAACCGGCGAGGGTCCGGCAACCGAGTCGATCGCAAAAAACGACTTCAATCCAGGTAGCTCGTGAACCAGAAAACTATTACTCTGATCCTTAGATAATGTGATCGGCTCACGCAAGATCGACAGGTAAGATGGTGGCACTCCGGGCGAAATCGGCCGGAAATTTCTCTCCACCCAACACCAGGCAGACCGCGGTCCAATCAATATTTCGCCCTCGGTTGGCAAAACTGAGCTGAGCTTCCAGCGGCCGTCCGGCAATTCTTGCACGAGAAGTTTTGGTACGATCGGTTCGGCCTCGACGGCAACCGAATCTTTCTTGCCGAGACTAATGCGCGGATGGCCAACCAGCCATTCGAGACATCGGCAAAACTGTTCCTGGCTCAGCATTACCATCCCGGACAACCCGCCCTGGTTGAACTCGCGCATCCTTTCCAATATTTGCTGGTCCGCAGAGGAACAAGTGAACGTTTTGCTCCGATCCAAGGCGCTGGCCAGCAGACGTCCACCAGCAGTCTCTACCTCGCAGCCAAGCATAATTTGACCGCGATCCCAGCCAGAGACGAACGTCGGCGGCAGAATAAAGAACGCGGTGATTACCGGTTGATCCTCGTCAACGATCAAGCGGGGGCCCTTTGGAGTTATCGATGCCGGCGCAGTTGATTTGATCACGACAGATTCACGGGGCTGCAGGAAGGCGAGTCCGAGCGCCAATGAGTGTGGACAGATTTTTCCCCACTCCCGCGATTCCCGACAGGAACAGAGGTTTTCAATGTCACTCCTGCTGCGGATCTTTAGTCCGGCGCGATATTCCGTGGTTCCTTCCCTGACCAGGCCTTTGAGGATCGGTGGCGTATAGTTGAAGCTGATTACCCGGCCCATCTCAAGCAACGCGCGGGCATGCTTCATTGCCTGCCAACCGCCCGCATCCATTAGGAACCTTTCGTTGAGTTCAACCGGCGACATAGGGAGCGTAAAGAACAACAATAGGATCTGGACCGCAACAACGGGAATGGCGGCGCTCGGAGCGTTGTTTTGGTAGCGGTCCGGCGGCAGCGCATGCGCGTCAACTTAAGGAGGCGACACGGAGCATCCGACATGGAAAAATCGAAAACCGTAGTCGCCGCTACCGAAGAAAAGGCACTCCCCGCGTTTCTCGGCGTTTTTGGTAGCCGTGAAACCTACTCAGAACCTTCAGCTTACCACACTTTATACTTTGCTTGTCGATCTATGCCCACCAAAGTAGCGCACGGATGAAGTTATTTGCCATAGCCAATCAGAAAGGAGGAGTCGGCAAAACCACGACTGCCGTCAATTTGTCGACCTGCCTCGCGGAAAAAGGCAAACGCGTCCTACTCATCGATCTTGATCCTCAGGCGAATGCGACGAGCGCGATCGGATACACCGAAGGCGAAGGAAACAGCTTATATCGCGCGCTGATTGGGCATGCACGTCCAGAAGAGAAAATCAAGCCGACTCGAATCACCGGGCTCTCGATCATTCCCGGAGATCTTGATTTGGCTGGAGCGGAGATTGAGGTGGCTCGCTTTGATGATCATCTGACGCGTCTACGTGATGTGATGAAGACGATTCCCGTCACTGCGCCATTTGACTACGCATTTTTGGATTGCCCGCCCTCACTCGGCATCCTCATGACTAATGCGTTAGCCGCAGCCGACGAGCTGATCATTCCGTTGCAGTGCGAATATCTTGCTCTGGAGGGGCTGTCCAAAATCATTCAGCTTATTGAGCAGATTCGGATGGTAAATACCGGCTTGGCCATTCGGGGAATCGTAATGACCATGTTTGATGCTCGCACCAATCTCAGTCAGCAGGTGGTCGACGAGGTTCGAAAGCATTTTGAAAGCCTCACCTTCCGTACCATCATTCCCCGTTCGGTGCGCTTGGGAGAAGCGCCCAGTTTTGGTAAACCGATTATTGAATATGAACCTCACGGCATCGGAGCGACCGCGTACCGGGCATTAGCGGACGAATTTTTGCGAAGAGATCGAGCGCCAGCTGCCATCGGAAACGGAGATGGGGTCACGTTCGGTCGCTAGGCCAAGAAATTCGACGCCGAACGCGTTTTGCGATTGCCCTACTGATCAAGTCGGGTATAGTTCGCGAAAAGGAGGCGCGTATGAAAACCAGTTCCCCCACGCTTAGCACCTTTAATGAGGAGCATCGCTCTACCGGATTTCGTTTGACCGTTGCCGGTCTGGTGAGCCGGACCCAGCAGTTTTCGGTTCAAGGTCTTCAGGATTATTTCTCTGAACACATTTTTGTCGTGCCCGGATCGCGCACCAATTCTTTGACTCAATCCGGTTCGAACTCATGGACCGGATGTACACTCAACGAGCTGCTCGAGTTTGTCGGCGTATCGCCTCAGGCCAAGCATGTGGAATTTGTCGGTCTTACGCGAGATTGTGACTCTGCAGCTCTCGATGCAAACGCCATTTCGATTCCGATCGAAGAGCTTGAGAATGCCGAGATCGGTTTGGTGTGGGAAAACGCAGGAGAGCCGGTTAGCCCGGACAGCGGTGGGCCATTACTTGTTTTGTTACCCAGCGAAGGCAGTTTCAAAACGATTCGCGGATTGTCGCGAATTAACTTGATCATCGTACCCGCTGTGCGGACGGATGGATGAGGATTGGTAGGGCGATACACACCGGCGAGCGACAGCGAGATCAGGTGTGTGAGCTTTGAAGCATAGCAGGGCGATACACACCGGCGAGTGACGGCGAGCCCAGGTGTGTGAGCTTTGAAGCATCCGAAGGATCACAGTCCTGAGAGACTGTATCGCCCAACCAAAGAGACTGTTCGCCCTGCCATCAAAGCCACCGCAGATTGCAAATTGAGTTCTCTATCATAATCTAAGCCCGTGATTCGCATTCGCGGGATACTTTCCGGGCTATCGTTGTTGCTCTCACTGATTCAGTTCACCGCGGGAGCCGAGTTTCGAGGCGCTTGGGTCGCAACGGTCTATAATCTCAATTTTCCTTCGCATGCAGGTCTATCCGCCTCTGCGCAAAAGGAACAAATTCGGCGATTGGTAGATGCAGCCGCGAACGCTGGGCTGAACGCTCTGATGATTCAGGTCCGTCCTGAAGGAGACGCGCTCTACGAATCGGACCTCGAGCCTTGGAGCCGCTTTCTAACTGGAACACAAGGGGCCTCTCCCGGTTACGATCCACTTGCGGCGTTTATCGAAGAAGCAAAACGCCACGACATAACAATCCATGCGTGGATTAATCCGTATCGCGCGGTGGCGAATGCGAGCAACGCGTGCGCGAGTAGCCACGAAATTTACCAGAACAAAAACGCGGTGCGCCGCGTAAGCTCCTCGCTTTGGATGGATCCGGGCGACGCTGAGGTTCGGCAACATGTGGCTCGCGTAATCAGGGATTTGGTGAGCCGTTACTCGGTCGCCGGCGTAGTGCTGGATGATTACTTTTATCCCTATCCGGGGCGAGGCCATCCGCGCGGGACGTTTCCAGATGGAACAACTTACGCACGATATCGCGCGAACGGAGGTAGGCTTGGCATCGATGATTGGCGCCGCCACAATGTCGATCTGCTGATCGAGAATCTGCACGCAGTCGTCAAGGAAGCTCGGCCGCATGCACTCTTTGGAGTCAGTCCTTTCGGAATTTATACCATCGGAGCACCTGCGGGGGTGCACGCAGAACTGGATCAATATCGAGACCTCTACGCAGATCCAGTGAAATGGATGAAGGAGGGTTGGGTTGATTATCTGTCCCCTCAACTTTACTGGCGGGATGGTAGCGCGCAAAGCTACTCGGCGCTGCTCCAATGGTGGCGTAGTAGCGAGGCCAATCCACACCAAGTACCGATTTTCCCGAGTATCGCTCTGGAACGGCTTGGCGCTGGTTACGGTTGGCCGGCAAGCGAGATCGCTCGCCAGCTTAGCTTGGAGCGCTCGATCAAACCGCGATCAGAAGGAGGTTTCATCCTGTGGAATGTCGGCCAGCTCCGGTTATACGAAAAGTGTCGTTTACAGTAGTAGC
>JBEEIB010000350.1:0-2660 GCA_041167675.1 Verrucomicrobiota bacterium | reverse complement strand
GCGGACCCAGGTTACGATTACGCGCGAACTGGTCGAGGACGTGCTCGGACCGCCGCGCTATGTGCGCGAAACCAAATTGCAAACGAGCAAGCCGGGCGTTGTGACCGGCCTGGCCTACACCCCGATGGGCGGTGAAGTGCTTCATATCGAGGCCGCCCGCTACCCCGGAAAAGGCAACATTACCCTAACGGGCCAGATCGGATCGGTCATGAAAGAATCGGTCCAGGCGGCTTTGAGCCTGGTACGCAGCCGCGACGGAGAGATCGGGGCGCGCACGGAGGACTTTCAAAATTTCGATATCCATGTGCATGTCCCAGCCGGAGCGGTGCCAAAGGATGGCCCTTCCGCCGGCGTAGCCATGTTCACCGCCCTCGCTTCGTTGTTCAGCAATACGCCGGTCCGGGCAGATGTCGCCATGACAGGCGAGATTACGCTGCGCGGACTCGTGCTTCCCATCGGCGGACTGAAGGAAAAGAGTCTGGCCGCCATGCGCGCTGGAATTTCGACGGTCATCATTCCGAAATTGAATGAGAAGGATTTGATCGACGTTCCGGAGGAGGCCAAGCAGAAGTTGAAATTCATTCCGGTAGAAGATGTCGATCAGGTGCTGGAGGCAGCGCTGGAAAAGAACGCCGCGGCAAATCAAGCGCCGACCGCTACGAAAACCGATTAACGCGTCAAAACGGGTCTCGCCCTCACGCTTCGAGTTACGGCCCTTGCCGGTGGGGCGAGACTCCGTCGCTGGCCGTCGAATGCGCTGGGGATTGGCTACGGCTCGACAGAGTCTCGCCCCACCGGTTAGGCTGAAACGCTTCGCGACCCTGGCGGGTGCCTCTCCTTAATCCGGGCTGAAGTAGCCGCGCCCTTCAAGAGCGCGCTCGACGTGATCATCACCACACGTCACACTCGGTTTATGATTCGTTTCATTGGCCGGGCTCTGCTTTTATCCGCTGCACAACTTTTTGCGCAACCTTCCGCCGAGTACGATGTCATGATCAGGAACGGCATGGTCTACGATGGATCCGGCGGGGAAGGGATGCGCGCGGATGTTGGTATTCGCGATGATCGAATTGCGGCGGTCGGCGACCTAACGAATGCCAAGGCGACGCAAACGATCGACGCCAGGGGGCTGGCCGTGGCACCGGGTTTTATCAACATGCTTTCGTGGTCGACGGAATCGCTTATTCAAGATGGCCGTTCCGAAAGTGAGATCCGGCAGGGAGTCACAACCGAGATCATGGGCGAAGGCGAATCGATGGGCCCATGGACCGAGGAAATGAAACAACGCCGGATCAAACAGCAGACCGATATCAAATTCGACATCAAATGGACGACCCTCGCGGAATACCTGCGTTATCTCGAGGCGCAAGGCGTCTCGTGTAACGTGGCCTCCTTCGTCGGTGCAACGACCATTCGTGAAAACGTAATCGGATTGGAGGACAAGGCGCCGACTCCCGCGCAGCTCGATCAAATGCGCGAACTGGTGCGCAAGGAAATGGAGGCGGGCGCGCTCGGCATTGGGACATCCCTTATTTACCCGCCCGCTTTCTATGCGAAGACGGAGGAGCTGATTGAACTCTGCAAGGTGGCGGCCAGGTACAAAGGCAAATACATCTCGCACATGCGCAGCGAAGGAAATCGTTTGCTCGAGGCGTTCGACGAACTGGTTCGAATCAGCCGGGAAGCAGGCTTTCCGGCCGAGGTTTATCACATTAAGGCCGCCGGGCAGAGCAACTGGTCGAAGCTGGACCCGTTTCTCTCGCGTATCGAAGCGGCCCAGAAGGAAGGCCTGCAAATCCGCGCCAACATGTATACCTACACGGCCGCCGGCACCGGACTCGATGCCTGCCTGCCACCCTGGACAGCGGACGGCGGTTACCCCGCCTTGTTCAAAAGGCTGCGCGATCCCGCGACGCGCGCAAAAATCGCGGCCGAAGTAAAGACACCGAGCGACGCGTGGGAGAATCTTTATCTCGCCGCCGGTTCACCAGACAAGATTCTGCTGGTTGGCTTCAAGTCGGAAAAACTAAAACCGTTAACCGGAAAATCTCTCGAGGCGGTCGCGCGGATGCGCGGCAAGGATCCGATCGAGACAATCATGGATCTGCTCGCGGAGGATGAGTCGCGCATCGGGGCGGTGTATTTTTTGATGTCGGAAGAAAACGTGAAAAAAGAAATGGCGAAGCCGTGGATCTCCTTTGGATCGGATGAAGCGTCCCAGGCTCCGGAAGGTCCTTTCTTGAAATCGAATCCGCATCCCAGGGCCTATGGCAACTTCGCGCGCGTTCTGGGCAAGTATGTTCGCGAAGACAAGGTGATTTCGTTAGGCGAAGCCGTTCGGCGGCTAAGTGGATTCCCGGCCTCAAACCTGGGGCTCGATCACCGTGGTCTGATCAGGGAAGGCATGTTTGCCGATGTGGTCGTGTTTGATCCGGCCACGATTGGCGACCGTGCTACTTTCGATAAACCACACCAATATGCGGTGGGAATGAAACAGGTCTTCGTCAACGGCAAGCAGGTTCTGAAGGATGGCGAGCATACCGGGGAGAAGCCGGGACGCGCGCTGTGGGGACCGGGAAAACTGCAGTAGATGCGGATTCCCAGCCGCGCTGGGATCGAGGGAAAGCGGCTGCAAGTCGCTTCTCCTTTGGCAGGTAGGG
>JBEEIB010000349.1:0-3118 GCA_041167675.1 Verrucomicrobiota bacterium | reverse complement strand
CATGCGCGCCTCGGTTTGTGTCATTGGGCCGTTGCTCGGTCGTTGCAAGGAAGCAACCGTGTCGATGCCGGGTGGATGTGTCATTGGCGATCGTCCGATTGATTTGCATCTCAAGGGATTTGAGGCGTTAGGCGCGGCTGTTCGCGTCGAAGGCGGCAACATCAAGGTGTTTGCCCCAAAATTAACCGGCGCCGTCATTAATTTGCGCGGCAAATTTGGGCCGACTGTCCTCGGGACCGACAACGTCATGATGGCGGCGGTTCTGGCTGAAGGCATCACCGTGATCGAAGGGGCCGCGCAGGAGCCGGAAGTGATCGCTCTCGCGAATGTCCTGAACAAGATGGGCGCCAGGATCGAAGGCGCCGGCACCCGGCGTCTCATCATTGAAGGCGTACCCGAATTACACGGCGCCGAGCATGACATCATACCGGATCGCATCGAAGCGGGCACTTTTCTGGTGGCGGGCGCGGTCTGCGGGAAGGGCATCACAGTCAAACGAGTCGAGCCGGAGCATGTGCGCGCGGTCACGACCGCTCTGGCCAGCTGTGGATTCCAAATCAGCACGAACAAGGATTCAATTTCGATTTCGCCTAACGGGAGCAGCAGGTCGCTGGAGCTGGTCACGGAACCTTATCCCGGTTTTCCCACCGATATGCAGGCTCAGATGTGCGCGCTACTTTCCACCACCACCGGAATTAGTGTCATCACCGAAAATGTTTTCCCGCAACGCTACATGCATGTGGCCGAGCTGAAGCGAATGGGAGCACAGGTCGATCTGGAAGGACCGACCGCCGTGATCAAGGGAGTCGACCAGCTTTTCGGCGCCCCGGTCATGGCCAGCGATCTGCGCGCTTCGGCGGCGCTGGTCCTGGCCGGTTTGAAAGCGGACGGCGTGACCGAGGTCAGTCGTGTTTATCATATTGATCGCGGTTACGAACATCTCGACGAAAAATTGAGCGAGCTGGGCGCGCATATCGAACGGGTAAAGGCCTAAATGACGAACGCTATTCGGATTTCGTCATTCCTTCGGCATTCGTCATTCGTGCTTCGTCATTGATTAACCTGTGGAAACATCGACATCATCGAATACGCGGACGTGGTGCGTGCTCTGTCACGCGGCCGCGTTAGCCGGCATTTTCCTGCACGCTCTTGGTCACTTCTTCGGGCCGCTCATCATCTGGTTGCTCAAGCGTGGAGAGTCGGCCGAGATCGATGCGCACGGGAAAGAATCGGTCAATTTTCAGATTTCCATGCTTATTTACAACGCGGTTGCCTTGATTCTCTGCTTCGTGGTCATCGGCATCCCGCTGCTCATCATCCTCTGGATCCTGAATACGGTCTTCGTGATCATCGCGTCAATCCAGGCAGGCGAGGGGAAGTTGTATCGGTACCCGATCGCCATCCGGTTCATTAAGTAGGCAATTTGGGAATCCGGGTAGCGCACTCGTCTCGAGTGCTGGTTTTGGCGTCTCGCCAAAACAATCTTTGAATTCGGACGAAGTTCGCGAAGACGAGACGTCTTCGCCAGCACTCGAGACCCATTCGACTTCGCTCAGGGCAGGCTGAGCGCGCTACCCGGATTTGCCCCGGACATGCGTTTTGTTACTTCTGAATTTCGATTTGCCCCAAACCGGCGGCCTCAAGCTCCCGATTGAGGGCCGGCAGATCCTGCGATTCAATCGTTTTCCATTCCTGCCCGATCGACTTCGCTTTCTCGGCAACTTCGTTGATCGCTGAGAGGGCGTTCGCCGTCGGGGCGGCATCCGCTTTTTCAACACGGGAAAAGAGATCCTTGGCCTTCTGCAGGACATCGAGTTCGAGCGGGGTCCCGGGCCGCTGCGGGTTGGTTCCGGCGAAATCCTGCAACTTTTTCACGAGGGCCTGGAGCGATTTGGCGACGGCCTTCTCGCCGGCTCGCTCCTGCGCCTGGCGGATCTCTGCCATCAACGGATCGAGGTGTCGGTTCAGTTTCTCGAGGTCCGGACGAAGGCCGCTCAGTTTGCGCAGCGCCTGGAACTGTTCCTCCAAGTCGGCTGCAGTCGCATGTACTCGCGGATCCATTGCAAGGGTCAATGGCTGGATGCGGGACTGACCGTTGGCTGTCAAAGTGACCGAATATTCGCCCGGCATCGCCCAAGGCGAAGTCGCTGCGGGCGCAGTCTGGGCGTAAACCGCGGTCATCGGATATTCCGCATCGATGCCGGCAACCGGGGTGTAATGCAAATCCCAGAGGAACCGATGCAACCCGGCCTGACTGCTCAACGCCTGGAATGGCCGCACCCAATAGGTGGGAATGTTGAGCCTGGGATCAGGCGGGGGCGCCGCGTCTGTGCTGGAATAATGCCTAACGAGTTCTCCTTTGGCGTCCTTGATTTCAAGGGTGACTTCGCCCGTTGCGTTTGCGGCCAGATAATAATCAATCATCGCACCGTCTGGCGGGTTTTCTCCAGCCGGCTCATCCGGAGGGAGCGGCGTGTCCGTATTCATGCTGAAACGCACACGCATGGCCGCCTGTGGCTTGAAGAGAATGTCCTCGTGATTGCCGGAATTGTGCTGTCGCAAACAAGTGATGTTATCCAGGATCCAGAAACCGCGGCCGTGCGTGGCCACGGCCACATCGTCGCCTTTGACGATCAAGTCGCGCACGGAGGTCGCGGGCATGTTGAGACGCAGTGGACGCCAGTTTTCGCCGTCGTCGTCCGACAGGTACACTGCGCGCTCGGTCCCGGCGAAAAGCATGCCTTTCCGTTGTGGATCTTCGCGCACGACATTGACCGTTTCGCCGTCGGGAATTCCGCGCACGATTTCCTGCCACGTCTTGCCATTGTCGTGGGTGCGGAAAATATGCGGATGCAACTCATCAAGACGCAGGGTATTGACCGCTGCGTAGGCCGTGGCGGCGTCAAAATGCCCGGCATCCATGAGCGATATTTTTTGCCACGCGGAAATGGCCGGGGGTGTCACGTCGCTCCAGTGCTGCCCGCCATCGATCGTTAGGTGGATCAGGCCGTCGTCGGTCCCGGCCCAGATTCGTTTCACGTCGAGCGGAGAAGGCGCCACCGTGTAAATGACCCCTTTCGGAGTGGGCCCGGCCGTGGCTTGTGCCCGATATTTCCCC
>JBEEIB010000348.1:0-20705 GCA_041167675.1 Verrucomicrobiota bacterium | reverse complement strand
TCACAGGAGAAAATGCTGCGGCGCGAATCGCGCAGCTAATTATTGTGGATGCTTTGTTTCTCGCCGTCGCCCAAAAGAGCTCTGGAATCTCAGAAAAGAATCTTCGCCGGACGACATCAGTGGTCAGGGGACAGAGAAGCGTTTGGTAGCTGTAGCAGGCAGTGCTTTTGCCGAAGCAACATCGGGCCAGTGGCTTAAATCTGGTCGTGGCAGGAATCGTACTTTGGAACACGGTTTACCTGGAGCGAGCTATTCAAGCGCTCCGCAACCAAGGCATATGATCCCTGAGGCGTTGCTGGTACATCTCTCGCCGACGGGCCGCTAGCTCAGTTGTTCCGCTAAACGGTCCAAGAACGGCAGCTCGGAAATGCGCATTTTGTTCCGTGCTTCCGCCATGGTGAAAAATCCAGCTCGATCAATCTCCGGAAACTGCTGGTGCCGGCCGGATTTTGGCGGCCACTCAATCTCGAATAGATTGCTACGAAGGGACGCCGGATCGAACGAGCCACGAAATGCCCAAGCATGAATCGTCTTGCCGGAGCGCAGACGGACTTCGCCCAGAGGGAGATAGGGACTTTGCGGTTGCCAACCGGTTTCTTCCTTAAATTCTCGAATCGCGGCACTCAAATAATCCTCCCCGTTTTTGACCTCTCCGCGCGGGATTGTCCAGACGCCGTTGTCTTTCCGCTGCCAGAAGGGTCCCCCGGGATGAACAAGCAGAACTTCCGGATCGTGGTCGGTATCGCGGTACATCAGTAAGCCGCCGCTGATCTTGGGCATGGGCGAGGTCTGAAATCTAGAAGCCAGAATTTAGAATCTAGAATTTGACCTCGAAAGAGCTCGCCAGGCGTGCACGTCAAATATTCGTCCAATTGGTTCTGGCAATCGGTGGGGCGCGGTGCGCGGCTTTCTAGCTTCTAAATTCTGGCTTCCGGCTTCGAGCTTGCGTATTCTGCATTCTCTCTAATTCGCTATTTTTTCTTCTTCGTCACCGTTGTCTTCTCCTTTTTCTGCGGTGCTGCGGTTTCCTTCTTGGTAATCGTTACCTTCTCTACGTTACCTGACGACAAAACCAAGGCGGTGAAATTAAATTCCTTTGTTTCGTTTTCACCGATTGTGACCGCGCTGTTGCACGTAATTTCTACTTCGGTCGGAGAGAGCCACTTGGCCGAAAGAAACGTTGGCAGCACAATCTTGCCCACTTTTGACACCGGCACGTTGTAGGTTTTTGCGATGTATGGCTTTAGCGAATCGATATCATCGTAAAAAAGGCGGCTGACTCTGACGCCTGACCGTAGTTGAATCACGTCTCGCCGACCCGATTTATCAATTTGCAGAGCGTTCGCGTTATCCGGCGAAGGTATTTGCTGGATTTCCACGGCGTAGCCGAATGATGTGAGGCCAAGAGAAAGCAGGAGGAGGAGGGTTTTCATCGGTAGGTTTTGACTAGGCGTGGATGTTATTCAACTACGGGCGGCCGACTTTATCCACGCCGGAATTCTTGGCAGCGGAGAGCGCATACGGAGAGGATTCGTCCCCAGACCCAATTTGCTTCAGCCATTGAGTTCGCACTGCCAGCCTGTTCTGGTAGTCTCAGATAACCCATGTGCGATCGATTTTTCGCAAGGACGATCTGCCTATTTTTGCTGATTGGTCCCTATTTCTCGCAGGCAGGACAACATCCAGGAGAATTCGCCGCAAGCATCACCTCCCATGTGCAGATGCAATATCTACTGTTCACTCCGGAGGGGTATGAGCAGGCGGAAGGTAAGATATGGCCCTTGATAGTCTATCTCCATGGCGGCTCGCGCCGGGGAGAGAATATAGAGAGACTCAGAGAACCGGGCTATGGGCTGCCGGCAATGGTCGAAAAGAACAAATCGTTCCCGTTCATCGTGCTCTCCCCTCTCTGTCCTGAGGGTGAATACTGGACTGATACGGAGGCTGTTATCGCTCTTCTCGACGAGGTTATGAATAAATACGCCGTAGACGCGAGCAGAGTCTACCTGACCGGCCACAGCATGGGCGGATTCGGAACCTGGTATCTAGCATACAAGCATCCCGAGAAATTTGCCGCGATCGCACCGATGAGCGCTCCAATGGTCATCACCGCGTGGGCTTCCCGTTTAAAGGAGATGCCGATCTGGGTATTTCACGGTGAAAAGGATGAACTTGTTCCTGTTCCGACACCCAAGATTTGGTTCATGCGCTCACGGCTCTGGGGAATGACGTCCGGTTGACGATCTTACCCAATCGCGACCACTACATTCTCGACGCTTACGAGAATCAGGAACTCTATTCGTGGTTTCTGCGGCACGAGCGAGAACAAAATAGAGATTAGAAGAACCGCTGACAGCTGACTCTCGCCCCGGTTTGACCTTTACCGGTTGAGCTGGTTTCGCTCTGTCGGCGTAATCGATTCCGTACAATCAGCGGCGTCCTGTTTGAGGCGAGCCAAAGAAAAAACGACTTGACCGACTAATGAGAATGATTCTCAATCTCATCAATGCAAACCTCAAGAATCCCTACCTTCTTTGCTTTCTCTGTTCCAGGGATCTTACCCCTAGCCCTGTTAGTTCTCCCAATTACCGGATCTTTCCCCAGCAGCGCTCTCGCCGACGAACACCTTTTTGGCTGGGTACTGGGTGCTGAGACCCTCCCCAGCAAACACGCGGAGGCCTATGAATTTCTTACACTACGAACTGGTAAAGCCCAAGGCACTTACCTGGGATGGGATTCCGAGACGGAAGTGGAATACGGATTTACCGATCAATTTCAGGCGAGTCTCTCGTTAGAGAATCATTATTTCTACAACAAAGGTGTCGATGGGCCACGGGATGCACTTAATAATACGAATAGGCTCCGGTTCGGCCGCGTGATTCTTGCCGGAAAATATCGATTACTCAGTCCGTTTAAGGATCCGGTCGGATTTGCGGTGCGCCTAGAGGCCGGTTACCTGGCCCATGATGAGGTCGATGGCCTTAAACAAACCGAGGGCTACATCGCTCCGCAGCTTATTCTACAAGAGAATTACTTTGATGATACGCTCATTTTTGACGTCAACGGGGGAGTGGAATTCGCCTGGGGAAAGAGACCGGCTGAGCAATACCCTCGTGAACTGTCAATGACTGGTGGAGCAGGAGTTTCCTACCGATTCGCGCCAAATTGGTATTTCGGAGTAGAGAGTCACATCCGCTCCGAGTATCCGCTATTTGAGTTTGGTAACAATGAACACACCGTCGTTTTTGCTGGACCCAGCCTCCACTCCGGTGCCGAGCGATGGTGGGTAACGCTGAGTTACGGATACCAGATTTACGGTAGTGGAATAGATGAACCGGCCGACGGGAAGACCTTCGCAGAAGAGGTAAGGAACGAGATCCGTCTGAAAGTTGGACTCAATTTCTAGTCAGGCCGCGACTGGATCAGCTCAAATCTTATCTCGCTCAATTATTATGAAAGATTGGATCCCTTTCGTCACGGCGCCAGCCGCTCTGGCTAGTGCCGCCGTACCTGGTTTTGCCAACACCTATCTCACGGTAGAACAAGCCCAGCAGGCCATCTTCCCGGGATCCGCGCTTACTCAATTGCGTATCACGCTTACCCCGGACCAGCAGAAAAATATCGAGTCCCGGTCCGGAGTCCGAGTACGATCCCGCGATCTCAAGGTCTGGAAGGTGAGCGGGGGAGGGTGGTTCATTGTCGATGAAGTGTTGGGAAAGCACGAGTATATAACCTACGCGCTGGGCTTAAACGCCGGTGGGACGGTGAAGCAAATTGAAATCCTGGATTATCGGGAAACGTATGGATACGAAGTTCGGGAGGTAGCATGGCGTCAGCAGTTCGTCGGTAAGACAATTCAGGCTCCGCTCAAGCTGGACGGAGACATTCGGAACATCAGCGGAGCGACGCTCTCGAGCCGCCATATCACAGAGGGAGTAAAGCGCTTGCTGGCTACCTATGAAGTCGCCTTGCGATGAGTTGAGAAGAGCGAGGCCGCTGCTCGGCACGATTGTCGAAATCACAGCTCGCTCGAGCCGCAAGCCAGACGCGGAACGAGCGATTGACCGCGCGTTTGCTGCAATTTCGGTGGTTCAACGACGAATGAGTTTTCACGATCGGAACAGCACGCTGTCACGCGTCAATGCTGAGGCATCCGCTCGACCGATATCGGTGGATGAAAAAACCTTTCAAGTGCTTGGAATGGCGCGCGATCTCTACGCGCTCTCGAATGGAGTTTTCGATCCGACGATCGCGCCCTATCTTCAACGCACCGGATTTTTGCCGCGGTGCTTCGGAAAGGCGGCCGGAAACGGAGTATCATTTACCGATGTGGAATTGCTTCAGGGAAACCGGGTACAATTTCGTCATGCCGGGGTAAGACTCGATCTCGGCGGCATTGCCAAAGGCTTTGCGGTAGATGAAGCGATAACCGCTCTGCGAACGGCAGGCCTTGAGAGTGGATTAGTAAATGCCGGCGGCGATCTCCGCGCTTTTGGTCGTCACCTTTTTCCAGTCGAAATTCGACATCCGTGCCGGCCAGCGAACACGCTTGCTGCTTTAGCAATTAGTAATCAGGCGGTTGCGACATCGGCTCACTATTTCGCTGATCGACTTAGACCGGGAGCGCGAACTGGTCCGTTCGTGCACCCGCGTTTCGGACAACTCCAAGGTGATTTACTTTCGGTAACCGTGATCGCTTCGAACGCAATGTTAGCAGATGCGCTTACTAAAGTAGTGATGCTTGATCCTGCGCAATCCCCGGCCCTGCTCCAGCGGCTTTCCGCCGCGGCACTGATATTCGATTCGAAGGGATCCGTCCTATGCACTCCGAACTGGCATGAAACGCTCAAAGCTGCGGCTTAGTCTCTTTACCGAATTTTTCGTCTATCTGGTATTCGGGATTTTGTTGGTTACCGGGGTTGCTTGGATGGTTTTTCAGGCAAGGCTGGACGAGGGGAATCACGTCTCAAGCTTAATGTTGAAACTGCATGGAGGAGCAGCGATGGTGTCACTGATTTTCCTGGGAGCCTTGATCAACCACATGCGCAAAGGTTGGAAATCTCGGAAGAATCGGACCTCGGGACTCACGCTGGTTCTCGTGATTCTGTTTCTGGTTGTAACCGGTTACGGTCTCTACTATGCCGGGGATGAACAGCTGCGATCTCTGATTAGTCAGTGGCATGCCTGGATCGGACTAGGAATAGTTTTGCTATTGCCTGCGCATGTCTTGATTGGGGGCGCCCTTCGCCGAAAACGGAGTCGATCCTCGAATAGGAGCGCCGGGAGCGCCGTCATCGCCGAGCGCCGTGAAAGCTGATTGGTAAGGAAAACAAGCAAACTTGGGTTGGTGGAGGAAGGAAAAGCGAGGCGATCTCGGCGTTCCTTATGCTGCGGTCAACACCGCGAGCGCTGCATGCGCTGCCGCCGTGCGGTTTTCGACCATCAGCTTTGCGAACACTCTCTCTAAATGTTTTGCAACGGTCCGGACTTTGGAAGCGAGAATGATCGCGATTTCGGCATTGCTCTTTCCTTGGCTTACCCAGAGCAACACTTCTGCTTCCCGGTTAGTTAAGCCGAGTTTTTGCAAGGGAAGAGCGTTAAGAACCTGAACAGTCTCGCGAAGCAATAGACGATACTCTGGAGTCTCAGTTTTCGATATCGTCTGCACGACTAGGCTCTTCTGGCCGAGATCGATGGTGAGGTCGGTTAGCGGTAAACTGACAACCGGATTCACTTTTTCGCTGAGCCAAAATTGTATGCGAGCGGGCAGCCTAGGCTGCGGATCTGAATAGAAGTATTCTTTTAATAGCTTTCGCGCTTTGGCCGTCGCATAAAGAATTTTTCCGCCACGGTCGGCGACCAGAAAACCAACGTTAGCAATTCCAACCGCTTCAGATAAGAGAGAGTTTAGCTTAGTCGCCTTATAGGCCTGGGTCAGGTGCGGCTGCAAGATATTCAACATTTTCCGTTCTTCTTCCGAGAAAGACTTACTGGAACGACTTAATATGAGGTTGAGTCGAGCACGACCCTCCAAAGTAACGAGGCCGAGGTGATGCCTTTGGCGGAGCAGAGCCAACAGATCGTGGTGCAATTCGGGGCCCAAGCCAAGAGGAGGCGAGGGAGAGCGCACGATTCTCAGGGAGCCGTTGTGCTTGTAGACGCCACCGATATTTGGGCGCCGATTCAACCATTTACTTAAGGTGCCAACGTTGACGTTCAAAGCCGGATATATTTCAATCCGCTGACTGTCGTTTTCGGTGAGTTCGTCGTAGGAATAGAAATCACACAAAAAGCAGAACCGGAGACAGGCAAAAACGCGATTAGGGAAATCGGTGTCCGTTCCCGACCGGTGTAGTTCTACTAACGCCTGCGAAAGCGTGCGTAAGATGGAATCTGACAACATGACTACGTGTTCTTTGGGGCATTCGCTTCACTAAGAACTCCGTTATGCTACTGGTTTCGATCCGTGACTTACCTAGTAAGTAGCCGAGCGGCCACCTACTTGCAGTCTAAATGCATTTTGCCTGAAATTTTTTCGTCTTCGTGCCAGATTTTCGGAAAGCGGATAGTTGGTAGGGCGCTTATCCCGCCTGGGGGGACAGATGATAGTAGCCCAGAACTTCAGGACCGGGAGAACCGAGCAGGCTTCCACCGCCTTCGTTACCTAGGTCCCATGCCTCAACATGGGTCCGGTGGATGACATCGACAGCGCCAAGACCATCTTAATCGATATAGGCCTCTTCGCCGTGTTCGGCGATATCCAGGCCGCTGGTCTCAATTTCGGGATCAGTTCGCAGGCCGAGAAGTGCTCTCAGAACCAGAGCAATAATCGCGCTCCCGACGACCGACAAGATAATCGTGACAATGACGGCTTCCACTTGCGAAACAAAGAGTGTGCTCAGCAACTTATCGGTGAGATTGCTATTCGCTTTGCTGGTTGCGAGAAGACCGGTGAGCAATGCGCCGAGTGTTCCTCCCACCGCATGTACCCCAAAGGTATCCAACGCGTCATCGTAGTTGAGCGCTGGCTTTATGATCGAAACGGCGATGTACGGCACGACCGCTGCAAGCAGGCCGATGATCACGGCTCCGGTAGATGAGACATATCCGCAGGCGGGCGTGATCACGACCAAGCCGGCGACCGCGCCGGTGCAATAGCCGAGGACGCTCGCTTTGCCTCGGAAGATTTTTTCTATCAATGCCCAAGTGAATGCGGCGATTGCCGTTGCCAACGTAGTGGTGGTGAACGCGTTTGCCGCGATCGCGTCTGCCGCCACAGCACTGCCCGCGTTGAAACCATACCATCCGACCCAGAGCATCGCGGTACCAACCATGCAGAGCACCAAGCTATGCGGCGCCATCGGTTCCTTCTTGTAGCCAATGCGCGGTCCGACCAGAAGACACAATACCAGCGCGCTCCAGCCGGATGTCATGTGCACCACGGTCCCACCGGCGAAATCGATGGCTTTAATCGTGGAATTCGGATTCCAAAGGCCGTTCATGAAACCGCTGATTCCCCAGACCATGTGCGCCATCGGGAAGTAGACCACAAACATCCAACACGCCATGAAGATCATGAGCGTGGTGTATTTCGTTCGTTCGGCGATGGCACCAATGATCAAGGCGGGTGTGATCACGGCGAACATCATCTGATACATTGCGTAGACGTTCTGTGATACCCAAAAGCCGTAGTCGGTATTAGGGACCGAGGTGACGTTGTTGAGGAAAAAGTACTCGGATCCGCCGAAGAACGGATTGTTAAAGCTTTTGCCGAAGACCAGGCTATACCCAAATGCCCACCAGAGAATCGCTACTAACCCGGTGATGCCGAAACACTGCGCGAGTACCGATAATGCGTTCTTTTTGCGCACCAATCCGCCATAGAAAAGAGCGAGACCGGGTAACGTCATGAAAAGCACGAGGGCGGATGCCGTCATCATCCAGGCATTGTGCCCGGGACCAGAGGTGTTCAGAGCGGGGATCGTGAGATTATCTGGAACTTTCCCGTCCTTATCCTGCAGAGCTTTCGATGGATCGCCATTATTGAGATAGGCTTCCAATCCAGCTACCCGTTGTTCAAGCGTTGGACTTGGCGCGGGGGACGTTTGTGGACTGGGTGACGACTGCTGAGCTACGGCGAGATTTCCTAGCGAAAGTGAAAGAAGAACAATGATATGGATTACCGGAGTGGGGAGGCGAAGATATCTCATCGGGCATTCAATTCAGAGTTAGGAGCAAGCCTTTCTAACGCGACCGATTTTCGGGCGAACTTCGCATCCTGAATCCGAAAATCGAAGAAAAAGCGCCAAAGCTTTTTAGTTTGAGGGCTGATCAGTACCTTTTATGCCCTAGCAGACATAAATTCAAATGCCAAACAAGTGATGAACGCGATCTGATCCGAGGAGGAACGCAGAGCGCGTTTTCACGCCTGGGCCCTGCTTACTGCTGATTACTTACCGCTTGCAGCTGCTTACTCACCGCTCACCAACTCCCGCGGAATGACCCAGCGGGAAAAGCGATCCGGCGATGTCGCTAAACACGCTTGCTGGCTTTACATCCATCCTTCCCCTTACAGCTGCTATCTGCAGTCTTGCAACCGCCCTTGCCTTTACAGGAGTTCTTGCCTTTGCAGCCGTTGTCTCCGGTCTTACATCCACCTTGGCCTTTGCAATCGTTTTGGCCCTTACAAGAGTGTTTTCCTGTGTCGGAATCGACAAGATTGTGAATGGAAGAGCCTGCTATATTGGAGGCGCTCGCGGCATACGCCCGCACTGCAATGGAACCGGTGAAGAGCCCGGCAACTGCTGCTCCGGTGATCACCGCTTTAGATGGTTTCATGATACAATTTCTTTTCGGGATTGGGTTTGGATTTGCTCGGCTTCGTAAGACAAGAGTCGGCTTGAGCGTGGTTTCTTCCTTCCTCGGCCAGAAATTTTCGGGCCAATGCAAAAGAGGAAGAGATTTGAGGGGCGAGAGGGATGGGCCGTGTTTGCTGCGCTGGCCGTTCGTTGAGTCTTAAATTTGACAAACACCTCGCGCTCCCTAAGCATGCCGGGAGCGCATGAGAGAAGGCAAAGAACTTATATTGGCCACCAAACCGTTTGCAATTGATCGAACGCTCAGAAGCTGGTGGTGCATTCTTTCCACTGCCTTCCTGCTGATAGCCGCCCTAGTTGGAACTCTTTGGCATTTTCCGTTTTTGGGGAAGATCGTTTGCAGCCTTCTCGCCGGCCTGCTGATTTTAAGACTGTTCGTCATTTATCACGACCAGCAGCACAAGGCGATCTTACCGAATTCTCGCTTGGCCGACGTCTTCATGAGGATCTTTGGCATCTTTGCTTTGAGTCCCACCAGCATTTGGAGGAGTTCACACAATCATCATCACAACCACAATTCCAAGCTTAGAGGTTCTCACATCGGGTCGTTTCCGATAATGACCAAGGATCAGTTTTTGAAATCATCGAAAGGGGAACGCCGCCAATACCTTTTCATGCGTCACCCGCTGGTTATCTTATTTGGGTATATTTTCGTTTTTCTCGGCGGAATGTGCGCTCTTCCGTTAGTTGATGAACCGCGAGAGCACTACGACTGCCTGGCCGCTTTGTTCGTCCACATCATAATCGGTGTTTTGCTGACCGTGTTTTTTGGCTGGCCGGCGCTGTTGCTGACTCTAATCATCCCTTACTTTATCGCGGGCGCCATT
Organism: Verrucomicrobiota bacterium; assembly: GCA_041167675.1. Taxonomy (GTDB): domain Bacteria; phylum Verrucomicrobiota; class Verrucomicrobiia; order Chthoniobacterales; family JAFAMB01; genus DASTDH01. The sequence goes on along the minus strand of JBEEIB010000348.1, from coordinate 11,002 downwards.
GGCTCCTATCTGTTCTACGCTCAGCACAACTTTCCTGGGGTCTCTTTTAACGATGCCGCCGGATGGACCTACGAGAAAGCAGCGTTAGAATCGTCGAGTTTTTTGAAAACCGATTTCGTGATGAGCTGGTTTACCGCCAATATCGGTTACCACCACATTCATCATTTGAATGCCCGAATCCCATTTTATCGGTTACCGGAAGTTCTCAAAAGCATAGAGGAGTTGCAGACGCCCAAAACTACGTCGCTCAATCCAATCGAAATCTTTCGTTGTCTCCGGTTGAAAGTTTGGGACGTTGAATCCCAACAGATGATCGGTCTCGCGGAGACGAGGGAGACGAGGGAGGCGGTTAGAAGCGCAACTTTGGTGGAATAGACGATTGCGCGTCGATGTCTGCAGACGGAACGTAGCGCGGTCATTTACCCATGTCATTCTCTATCTCTTTCACCGCGGCTCAGATTGCAGACCAACTCCAAGGTGAGGTCGTCGGAGACGGCTCGGTCCGGCTGACCGGCTTTGCGCCGGCCGACAGCGCCAAGGCGGGCGATCTTACATTTGCCGAGAAACCGACCTACTTTGCCGCAGCCGAGCAGAGTGCAGCCGCTGCGATACTTATAAGTCACGATTTCGCTTCATCTAAGAAGGTCCTCATTCGTGTGCCGAATGCGCGCGTTGCCATGGCTAGAGTGCTGCCGCTCTTTCACCCAACGGAGAATTATGGACCGGGCATCCATCCCAGCGCAGTGATCGACACCACCGCCTCCATCGAGCCCACTGCCTGCATCGGCCCACACTGCGTGATTGGCCCCGGAGTGAAAATCGGAGCGCGTTCGGTGCTCTTAGGCGGCAACCACATTGGCCGAGACTGCCAGATCGGGGATGGTGTTTGCCTTCACCCGAATGTGGTCATTTACGCCCGATCCCAGATCGGACACCGAGTCACTATTCACGCCAGCAGCGTGATTGGTTCGGACGGTTACGGCTATGTGTTAGATGAGGGCCGCCATCGCAAAATGCTGCAGGTTGGCAATGTCATCATTCACGACGATGTCGAGATCGGCGCTAACGCTGCCATCGACCGCGCCACGCTCGGCTCCACCGTCATCGGCCAAGGCACTAAAATCGACAATCTCGTCCACATCGCCCACAACGTCGTCATCGGCCGAAACTGCATCATCATGGGACAAGCTGGTTTTGCCGGCAGTACCAGTTTAGGCGATTATTGCGTAATCGCCTCGCAGGCGGGAATAGCGGGACATTTAAAGCTGGGCAACCAGGCGATGGTAGGCGCCAAATCCGGCGTGATGCGAGATGTCCCGGATGGTGGAAGAGTCTTGTGGACGCCGGCAGGACCAGAAAGAGAGACTAAACGCCAGATCGTTGCGCTCACCCAATTACCTGAGCTCATTCGTCGGGTGCGCGCGCTGGAGAAGCAGGTGGACGAACTCAGCGGTCCGAAGAATTAGAAACTAGAATTTAGAATCTAGAAGCTAGGAGGGCTCCTGTCTTCGGTAGCGGTCCCGGCAGCTGCCCATGCGCGTCAACTTAAGGAGGCGACACGGGGACAGGGCGAGTGGATGAAGGGCTCTGTCGGCGTGATATGCCCATTGCGGCAGGGCGAAAACCTCGGCGCTTTTGGTCGGTGCGCCCTTTGGTTAAGCTTCCCCATGCGCCGGGTTTGAGCCATACGTTGCCCGCCGATTAGAGTGACTTCGGTTTGTGACTAAACCGGCTCAATCGCTACGCAGGTCTTCAGACTGCCCGCATCATAAGACTTTCCATCCCAGGTTAAACCAAGGGGCCCCATTTCTGAGCCCCCTCCAACCCGTGTTGTACGCCAATACCCATGTTTGTGTAATACTCAATCGAGCCGTACACCGATATAGTAGTTATCAACGGGTAACGAATGGCTCAAACCCGGCGCATCGGGAAGCTTAGCCAAAGGGCGGACCAACCAAAAGCGCCGAGGTTTTCGCCCGAACGATGTTCCCTTTCTTGTGGGACTGGCTTTCTGCTCCTTAAGTTGACGCGCATGGGCAGCCGCCGGATCCCAATACGGCCCCTGGTTTTGGCAGGACGTGGACATTGACCCGAAGTTGCTCGTGTGGTGCTATCAAAAATCGCAGTCGCCGTTCTCGTTATCCGGCCTGGACGGCGCAGACCCAGCACGCGAAACCATCTGGTTGCTTGGTGATTTTGCTCGCCGCTACCGAGTCCCGGCATCGGTAAAATCCGACCCCCACTTCCCGGCACTGCATGCTGGCCCCTTGGCATTGGTAGGGCGCGGACTCCATTCCGCGCCATCGCGGTTAGCTCACCACTCAGTCCTTTTTATTTTTCTCGCCCTGAGCCAGCTGAACTACCATGCCATTGGCCAAGCTATCGGATGGATTCACGACAACGCGGTCGTTCTCGGCAAGACCATCCACGACTTCAAGTTTTGATCCAAGATCGCGACCGATCTTGATCGGACGAATTTCTATCTTCCCGTCCGGTTTGACGATCCCAACCGAGGCCCCTTCTTCTCGAAAGAGAAGTACGTTAGCGGGCACTAACCATGCGCGATCAGTGCTCTCGGTCTGCAACCGGACCTGCGCATAGGCGCCGGGGAAAAGTTCATCCGATTCGTTCGGGACCTGTAGCTCCGTAAGTAATGTTCGGGTCGTTGGATCGATCGCACCGGCGGTGCGCACTACCGTTGCCGGAAAATGCCGGTTAGGGAACTCATTGAAGCTCAAGTCTGCCTGGGTTCCTTGGTGGACCGCATGAGAAAAACTTTCCGGTACGGTGACGTAGATCCGCAAAGGAGAGATTTGGACCATCGTGAAAAGAGCGTTACCCGATCCCGAGTTGATCAGTGCGCCAACGTCCGTGTTACGGCTCGTTACTATCCCGTCGAAAGGCGCTCTGATCAGTTTAAAGTTCTCTAGCGCTTCCAACCGTTTTACGTCGGCCTCGTCCGCGGCGACGGTGGCCTGCTTGACCTGAAAGTCCCCGGTCGCATTGTCAATGTCCTGCCCCGCAATGACGTGCCTTTGGAACAGCTCTTTGTTGCGATCGTACGTCGCACGTGAAAGGTCGAGTGCGGCCTGAGCCTGCTTGAGATTAGCGCGCGATTGGTTGAGTTGCTGATCGACTCCCGGAGTGTCGAGTTCCGCCAACACCTCTCCACCTTTCACTTTAGAGCCAATGTCGAAGTACCATTTTTTCATGTACCCACTGGTTTGGGCGAAGATCGGAGCTTGAGTGTATGCTCTCGTTTCTCCCGGAAGCTGTAGTGGCACCTTGGCCGGTGCTCGCTCGGGAGTCACAACGGTGACGATCGTCTGGGCAATCGCGTCCGATTGGGCTTGCAGCTGTTTCGTGGCAGCAGAGCGAGACGTAATTCCAAGGAGGGCTAAGCCGATCGCGGCAACAACGACAACTATCCCAAGGATTTTCAGAAACCGAAAACGACCGGTTTTTGCGGGTGGCCTGGCCGCTGGAGCGGCTGAACGCGGGGTTGGTTCCAAAATGCTTTCCTTCATACACGCAAAGTTTGTGGGTTAGGATGACGCGTGTTCCGGGGAGGGTAATGAGTGAGACGCACCGATCCGCTTACGAACCACCATGAAAACGGTGGGTACAAAGAACAGGGTCGCGGTCGTGGCAAAGATTAGTCCGCCGATTACTGCCCGACCCAGCGGAGCGTTCTGTTCGCCGCCTTCGCCCAGACCGAGTGCCATTGGCACCATGCCTATAATCATCGCTGCTGCGGTCATTAAGACTGGTCGTAGCCGAACGTATCCGGCTTGCAGCGCAGCCTGGTACGCGTCGCGGTGTTCCTGAAACTGTTCGTTGGCAAAGGTGATCACTAATACGCTGTTAGCTGTTGCTACCCCCATGCACATGATCGCTCCCATCAGCGCCGGAACACTCAATGTCGTTCCGGTCAGGAATAACATCCAGACAATACCGGCGAGCGCGCACGGTAGCGCCATGATGATGATAAAGGGCTCCGACCAGGATTGGAAATTGACGACCATCAGCAGGTAGACAAGTACCATCGAAAAAGCCAAGCCGAGGTATAGTCCAGTGAAGGAGTCGTTCATGGTCCGAACCTGACCGCGCAAGACAATGCTGCTGCCCTTGGGCAGGGTGCCGCGGGTCTGATCAACTAGCTTCGCAACTTCGGAACTAACCGCCCCCAAATCTCTTCCATCGACGTTACCATAGACATTGATAACCGGACGGATATCGAAATGGTCTTCGACCGGCGCGGTCGTGCCGCGCGAGATCTGGGAGATGTTTCCCAAAATCTGCGGCGGTAATCCGGCCGTGCCAATGACCGGCACATTCAGCAACGCGTTTAACGAGCTGATGTCATATTGGGGGGATTGCGCGTTAACCTGGTAACTCACACCATTTTTCGGATCCACCCAATAGTTTGGAGCGACCTGGTTTGATCCGGCCAATGCTCCCAGCACACTGGTAGCCGCTTGATTTTCCGTAATTCCCAACAAAGCAGCGCGCGTGCGATCGATCGTGACGTTTAGTCGCGGTGTATCCTGAGGTTCCTGTACTCGCACATCCACCGCCCCCGGAATCCGCTTAATCTGATCGGCCAATTTGTTCGCAATGGCCGCGTCGTGAACTTTATCAGCGCCTACGATCTGCACGTCAAACGGGGCGGGTAGCCCGAAATTAAGGATTTGGGCAACAATGTCCGCCGGCGGATACCAGTAAGAAACGGCCGGAAATTGAGTCCGAAGACGCTCCCGGATCTGCCGCATAAAGCCGATCGTCGGTTCGTGGTCGGGATTGAGCGAGACGATAATATCCGCATCGGCTGGGCTCATTGTGCCGGTGGTATTGTATGACAAATTGATTCCGCTGTACGGTATACCGATATTGTCAATGATACCTTGCAACTGCTTCTTCGGAATCACTTGGCGGATCATTCCCTCGATCTGATCAACCCTTCGTGCCGTTTCCTCAATCCGCGTGCCCGATGTCATCCGGACGTGTAAATCGAACCGACCGGCATCGACGGCGGGGAAGAAATCTTGGCCGAGCCAAGGGAACAAAAGAAAAGACCCGACTACCACGACGATGACTCCGAGGCCAACCAGTCCGGCATGACGAAGAAATAGGCTCAATAGGTCGCGGTAAGACTCACGCATTCTTTCGAATCGGTGGTCAAAGCCGCGATGAAACGCTCCGAACCAGCTGAAAATGCCGCCTTTCTTCGCTGTCGGATGCGACCCATGGTTACCATCCTTACCGAAGAAATACATGGCGAGGGTCGGCACCAGGGTTCGCGAAAGCAGATAGGAAGCGAGCATCGCAAAGATCACTGATTCAGCCAACGGGGCGAATAGATATTTCGCCGTTCCCGAGAGGAAGAAAATCGGGACAAAGACAATACAAATACAGAGGGTTGAGACAAAAGCCGGTACTGCGATTTGGGCGGTTCCATCCCGGATCGCCTCCAGGTTCGATTTTCCTTCCGCCAAATTCCGGTCGATATTCTCGATTGTCACGGTTGCGTCATCGACCAAAATACCGACAGCAAGCGCCAACCCACCCAGCGTCATGATGTTGATCGTCTCATGCAGGGCACTGAGTATCGCTAACGACGAAAGGATCGAGAGTGGGATCGAGATGACGATGATCAGAGTGCTTTTCCAGTCGCCAAGAAAAAGTAAGATCATGATGGCGGTCAGACAGGCAGCAATGATCGACTCGCGGACGACTCCCTCGATTGCCGCATTTACAAACAATGATTGATCGGTGAGAAAGCTGAGATTTAAGCTGTCCGGCAATGTTTTCTTGATCTCCGGCAGCTTGGTCTTGATACCGCTGACAATGTCCAAGGTCGACGCATTGCCAGTTTTCTGGATGTCGAGCATCGTTGAGCGGAAGCCGTCAAACCGCACAATGTTCGTTTGTGGGATGCTCCCATTCCGCACATTGGCAACATCGCGAACGTAGATGGTCGAATTCCCGATCACCTTCACCGGGATAGAATTAAACTCCTCAACCGAAAGTGGACTGTAATTGAGTCCGACTTGATATTCCGTTGGGCCGAGTTTTGCCGTCCCGGATGGCAAAATCACGTTCTGTGCGTTGATGGCGTTGACGACATCGACCGGTTGAAGCCCATGCGCTTGTAGCGCCGGGTAATTGAGATCGACCGCTACATATTTCTGCTTTCCTCCATACGGATAGGGTACCGCTGCTCCCGGCACAGTGACCAGCTGGGTTCGAACGAAGTTCAGCGCGAAGTCATTGAGTTGCTGTTCGGAGAGCTCTTTGCTGCTCAAACCGACGCGAAGGACTGGCACATTCGAGGCACTATAGCTGAGGACCAGCGGCGGTGTGGTGCCAGTCGGTAGCTGCCGCAGAACTGCCTGGGAAACCGAGGTGACTTGGGCGATTGCGGTGGGGACACTAGCGGTCGGCTGCATGAAAATCTTCACTACGCCGATGCCGTAGAGTGATTGGGACTCAATGTGTTCGATGTTGTCGACCGTTGTAGTGAGAATGCGTTCGTATGGAGTGATGATGTGGCTCTCCATGTCCTCTGGCGCGAGGCTGTTGTAGTTCCAGATCACCGAAATGACCGGTATGTTGATACTCGGAAAGATATCCTTAGGCGTACTGAGAATCGACAGGACGCCGGCGATCAGAATGAAAATCGCGAGGACGATGAACGTGTAAGGCCTACGAAGGGCAAGGTTTACGATCCACATAATAATGTGTGGTCGCCCAACTCGAGAGGATCAGTGAATGCTAGTTTCATTTGGAGCCGACGGCGAGGGAGAGGCTACATTGGAAAAACGGATTTGTAAACCGACAGATCGGTCAACTTTGTTGGCGTTGTTCTTCCCACCGCGCCCAAAGACCCCAAAGCTGCCAAGTTAAAGCTGCCGAGTGCTGCTTTTTTCGATGTTCGTTTCCGTGCTGGAAACAGGCCCGATTTTTTCAACTTCCGCGATGAGCTGTCGCACATGACGCAATGCGTTCTTACCTCGCCGAGTGCGAATTGTCTTCTCGAAGCCTGCAGTGATCCGCCGTCCATTTTCCAACGTGTTCGGCAGTTTTGGTGTTCCAACCCGGGCAGAAAGGTTGTCATATATGTCCGCAAGCTTTGCGATTTGCACGATCTCTGGTGCATTAAACAGCCTTTCGTCGTACTCTCGCTCCCGCCTCTTCTTCGGCAGAGCCTCATTCTTGGTCAGCGCTTCAACATAATAAGCAATCGTCCTGCCAAAGAGTTGACCGATTTCTTCGAGCGAGGTTCCGGTGTCTTCCACCACATCATGGAGAACCGTCGCGATGATGATCTCTTGATCGTCGATGTCGAAAAGATCACTGAGAATGAAGGTTACCCGAACGATGTGCGAAAAATAAGGAGTCTGGCCATCGGAAAGAGTTTGGTACCGGTGCTTGATTGCAGCGTACCGAAAAGCCCGCAACACGACTTGCGTGCCAGACTCCAGCTCCGACCGCATTTCACTACTCCGTTGTGAGCACGGCAGCAGCTGCGGAATAGCCGTGCAGGAAACTTCGCGCACCAATCGGGCCGATTTCGCCGTTGCAGAAGAACCCGGCGAGTGGCGAAGCGCCCAAACTTTCAGCCAGGGTCACGGCATCATGGCTGGAAATTCCGAATAGTCCCTGTCCTCGACCGGCGCACGAGAAAAGCAGATTAGCCCAGGGTCGAATTCCACGGTTCGCGATATTTTTCGCTCCTTCGACCATATCTTGATGAGCGGATTTAGAGTCTCTAATCTGGAACTGGACGGTCTGACCGATTCGAGGATATGCCCCTACCGCCAGTGCGCCAATTTGTGGGTCGGCACCGAGAATGTTCCGGATCAAGAAATCGCCTCGTTTGAACTCATCAATATACTCTGATGCAGCCAGGCCGAGGAACAGATTGTTGCGAACTGCGTTCCGTTCATCCGCCGGAACAGTAAGGAATGCTGCCTCCAGGGTCTGATAAGCCGGCACGTTTCCGATTTCGAGAATAAAGTTGTCTTCTGCCTTGGTAATCGGCGAAGGATCCCCAATCGGACGGCATCCCTGACTCATCAACACTTGAATGGCGATGGGCGAACTCAATGCAACGGCAATAATCGGGGCGCTGATTACATCGCCGTCCCGGAAAAGAAAGTCTTCGGATTCGCTGGCCGTCGCCAGTCCACCGACGATTGGTTTCCCGGGGAACGAAATATTCCAGCCTTCCAGCCATTTCTCGATCTCTCGAAACGCCGGGTTTGCTAGCACAATCCAACCGTTCACATCGTTCGGCTGTAGGCCGGTGAATTCCCGCCAAAATTCCGGGTCTGATCCTCCCTCGACATCGCTTTCAGAGATCGTAAATATTTGAAAGCTATTCTCAGGGATCGATAGCAACAAAATGCTCAGTCCGGGACGACGTTCTAGTTCGGTCTTTGTCCCGATGATCCCGGATCCAGAACAGCCGACCAATCGCGGTACCCGCGCGTGCAAACGGATCAATTCGAGAGTGTCTTCCAGGTGGTCTCTCCATTCCGGCGTCGCAAAAACAAATCCCAGAGCAGCATTTCCTCCTAGCTGAGTCCTCAGCTTCTGAGCGACTGCGATGATTTCCGCCTCAGAATAAGTCCCGGCGAATAGGTGTGAGACGGCATGTGGTGTCATTGCTGTCATTGCTTCAATCTACAGGTTCCCAGCTAGATTCAAAGCATCGGAGAGACTAGGGTCGAGGATTTCTTATCTGGTTCGAGGCTATTGTGATAAACGGTTCTCCGGATTACGCTTTTGTGCTTATGCGCGTATTGATTACGGCAGGACCAAGTAGTGAACCGATTGATGAGGTGCGGGTCATTACCAATCGATCGACCGGGGAACTTGGGACTGTGCTGGCCGAGTGTATGGCGCGAGCTGGCCACACGGTGGAAATGTTTCTTGGGCAGGGCGCCACGTTTCAATGGAGCGGAGCAAAGTTTTTTGATACCAACGATGAACTAGAGCAGCTATTCGCCAAGACCCTCCAGCCCGAAACCGTAGACGTTGTGTTTCACGTCGCGGCCCTGGCGGATTTTCGATTAAGTCGAATTGAGATTAATCGAACCAGACAACTGGTACCGAAGATTGCCAGTGATGCCGGTCCGGTCTGGCTCGAACTGATACCGCAACCCAAGCTGATTGCGAAGCTCCGAAACTATTTTCCGAAAGCGCGGATTATCGGCTGGAAGTACGAGCACGGCATCACTCGAGATGAACTGTTGTCCGAAGCAAGTCGGCAGATGCAACATCACCGCACAAACGCTTGTGTGGTTAACGGTCGCGCGTTTGGCTCCGGTTTCGGGGTTTGCACGAAGGCCGGACTCATCGCCACCTGCGACTCGAAGCTTTCTCTGGCAGAATTCTTCGTTCGTTGGATCACCCAGCACGACTCGGCCGACGCCGAGTCGTGATGACAAATAGCAGATAAGAAATAGCGGATAGGGAACACCATTTGAAACGGTCGGCACCGCGACCTAAAATACCGCATGAGCCAGACTTTTGTTCCTCTCATTAGTTCCGGTGTGGCAGGTCCGTTGGGAGTCCTGCATCTACCACGATTGTGGCAGAAAGTTTCGCTTGAAGCGAAAAGCCAACTTTGCCCGGGGTATCCCGATATCGGAGCCGGATTTGACTCCATGGTTTTGCGAGCGCTGAATCTGGATGCAGAAGCGGTCCGCAAGTTTATTAGAGAAGAGCGCCCGACATACCCGCAGTTCGAACAGTGGGTTAAGCAGCAGCCCGGAGTAAAAATCGATCGGGCCTCGATCGAGGCGAGTAATGCTGCGATTAGAGGATATAATCATTCGGATGAAGACCGAAAAGGTATCCTAAGTGCAAACCGGCTGCCGGATGAGAAATCGGCGCCACACGATGCGATTGGGCTGAATAATCTGGAAGATTGGCTGGAATTCCATGCTCGAGTGCTGGCGTGAGACTCGCAGCTTCCGCTCGGAAAATTCATTGCAATCTCCTTCGCTCAATCTAAAATTCCGGGTTCTCGACGCGCGATTAGCTCAGTGGTAGAGCGCTTGCTTCACACGCAAGAAGTCGCAGGTTCGAACCCTGCATCGCGCATTTTCTTTTCCATCGCATAAGTCCCTGGTTCCCAGCGAATTCACTAGGAAGGTGTCAAGTTTTACGCCTGAAAAACTTGGCAGAGTTGTGTTCAATAGAGCACCGTAAAAGTGCGTATAGAGCCTATTCAGCGTACCAATTGGTAGAGTTTTTGGCCGAAAAATGGTGGACAGCTTGCATACGCTTTGAACACTTGCCCGTAGACAAGCACTCCACCATTGTATCTACTCAATTAGACGCTAGCTGGCTTGTGACAAGCAGACCGGCTCTTGCTTTACAGCAGCTACGCTAGGTGCCGCAGGCACGGCAGACGTTGTTGCAATGGCCAGGGAAGCTGAGGCGACGACTGGTTGGACCCCTTGCACAGAGACCACAGTCGTTTGGCTCTGAGTATTTTGGACCCGTGGGTTGGTTGTACAGGGCAGGGCACCTCAACACCAATGCTCTTGAGTCTTATGACCTGCCGGAGGAAAAGCCGATGGGCCGAAAGAATTGGCTCCGAAAAGCCGAAGTGGCAAAGGTCATTGGAGCCGTAGAACCAAAGCATAGTGCGAATGCAAAACCCGCTACAATCGAGAAGGCGAAACAAGCTGCCGAGGATCTAAAATTCATTCTTTACTGCGGGTTCCATGCTGGTCTCCGGCGAAAGGAAATCGCTATGGCGAAGGTCTCTTGGTTCGATTTGGACCATGGACTTATCCACGCGCAGAACATGCCGGAGGAAGGATATGCTCTGAAGGATGAGGAAAATCGAACAATCGATATGAGCGATGGTTTCAAAGGCTTTTTAGCCGAATACCTGAGGAACCGAAAACCAGGCGAATTTGTGCTTAGGCCTAAGAAGACCCTGGGCGCATGGAAGTATCGCTACGATTTCAGCAGAATGGTG
>JBEEIB010000347.1:0-3674 GCA_041167675.1 Verrucomicrobiota bacterium | reverse complement strand
ATTTCGTTAATTTTCAAATAGCTGCCGAGGCTAGAGCTTCCTTCAGGACGAGCCATCGCCTGTTGTTTTTTATGATCTGAAACACAAAGGTTTGAGTTAAGACCTCATAGGGGGCGGCTCAACACAGATTTGTGGTACGTTGAACTGCGAATTCAGAAAGAGACGCCATCGAACGGCTTTACAAGTGAGCGTAGCGTCCGACGACAACAGCGAAATCGCGCCCGCTGACGAACCCATCCGGCATTTCAAGGAATGGTTCGCCGAGGCGAGCGCCCACGAGCCCAACGATCCCGATGCCATGGCGCTGGCAACGGTCGATGCGGACGGGCTTCCTAATGTGCGGATGGTGCTTTTGAAGAGCATCGATCACCAGGGTTTCGTCTTCTATACCAACCTCGAAAGCGCCAAGGGCGAGGAGCTTAAGGCGAACGCGAAAGCCGCGCTCTCATTTCACTGGAAGTCGCTGAGCCGCCAAGTACGCGCGCGGGGCGACGTGGTGCCGGTCGGCGACGCGGAAGCCGATGCCTATTTCGCCACGCGCCCGAAGGATAGCCAGATCGGGGCCTGGGCTTCGCGCCAATCGCGGCCGCTGGAAGGGCGTTTCGCATTGGAAAAGGAAGTCGCGCGCTATGCCGCAAAATATGCGCTGGCGAGCGTCCCGCGTCCGCCGCATTGGTCGGGCTTTCGTCTGAGGCCGCTCGCCATCGAGTTCTGGCGCGACCGGCCGTTCCGGCTGCACGAGCGGCTGCTCTACCGCCGCGAAAGTGTGGACGCGCCGTGGATAACAGAGTGGCTGTTTCCGTAAGTTTCGATCAGCGTTGTTTCGATTTCTGCAATCGCAATTGTTCGCGTTGAGATATGCATCACGCGGAACGCTGGAGGGAAGTTCCTGATTGCCGGTGGCTGTGGATGCGAACGATCCTGTTGAAGGTTGCGCCATCGTAATTGGCAACGGACCATCTACAGTAACTCACGCGGGGCAGATCGAGGCGCGCGAGAAGAAGAGCAATGCGTAGCTTGGACAGTGCAGATTACCTCGCGTCGTCGGCCACATAATCTACGATTCCTTGGCTAATGCGCAGCCGCGCTGCCAGCCAATTCAGCATACCACGTGCCTTTTCGTCCTTCTGTCGCAAACTCGCCCCTCAATTTACTGCCCTCAAGCTTGCCGCTAACAGCGATCGATTCGTGCTTAGGGAACACCATCGTAAAGGCGAGCTTCTCGTCGGAATACGAACCGTCCTTCAACGTGCCTGCGCCAGTGTGCTCCGACTCGGCTGTACCCGTCACCTTGTCGCCCTCGAGCCTGAGCTTAAATCTGAAAGGAACCTTGATACCTTCTACTTCAAACGTTGCGTTCCAGTCGCCCGAAATCGGGTTCGCCTTGTCCACCTGCGCGTTGGATGGGCTTCCGGGAAGTGATTTTGATGATGCCAATCCGCAGCTCGCCGTTAAAAGCACGCTCATTAGATACACTGCCGTTCGTGACCTCATCGTTCCTCCTCAAACGGGAATCTTGACTATAGACGCGAGAGTACGCGGATGGGGTCTCACCAATCTCTGCCGACCGCGGTTCACACCGCAATGCGTGGCGGAGAACATACCACCTAAACCCCCAGGTTTTGCGGAAGGCTCGTTTACAGGGCGAATTGACCCTATCCTCTATATATCCTGTGACTTTGAGTTTTGCCAAATGAAGCCCCGTAAAGTCCCGCAAAGTCCTACGAAGCCCAAAAAGTGGCAAAAAACAGTAGCCCGCAGTAGCCCCGAGGATCGCCGTCGACGCTGCCAATTGTGGGAAGTTCTTGGCCGTCCGTCCGGCTGTCGAAGACGTAGGCCGCACGAAATCCGACAGGCGTTGATGATTCGTCGGTTTCGTTTTGTTCGGCGCTTTCATTCTTTCGTCGGACGATGGGAGCAAGGATAAGAATTCCTTTCTCGCCCTTCATTACGAATCGCCCAAGTTTGTGCCAAGCGTGAAAGCCTGCCACGTGCGTTGCGGTCGGCTTCTGTGATGCGATGAGCATCACGTTTTCGCAGACTGTGGCGATGGAATCGGCCAATCGCTGCAAGGTACTGCGTCAGTGTTTCGCTCCGGCCCTCGTTGAGCGCGGTGATGAGCTGCTCGATGCCTTGATTTGTAACTTTCTTGATGTTTTCTGAATTCATTTCTTTGTCCTTTCAACGGACTCACTGAAAAGACAGCGAGCGAAGCGGTCTAGTATTTGCGGCTGGAGCGGATGGCAACGGGCGTGACAGGCGGGTGTTCACCTGGCGCGACTGTGTGCTAGCGGAAGCCGCGGGGCAACGAAACGAGCAAAGGCGCGCAGCGCCGCGAGACGGTTATTAATGGTGCCCGACGACAACTTTCGCTTTTGAAATAACTCAGCTTGGTATTCGCGAATATGCCGCAGGCCCAAACGGTCCGGTGAGCGGTTGAATCGCCAAGAGACGCGCCTCTACCTGAAGAAAAGGAATGAGCATAGACTCGGAGGGAAGATCCTACCCGCAGGAGTTGGCCGATGGCCTACATCATCGCTGAACCTTGCATCGGAACCAAGGACACCGCCTGTGTGGATGTGTGCCCGGTGGATTGTATTCATCCGGCGAAAGGCCGCACCTATGACGATGGCCGCCCGACGTACGACGAAGTGCCTCTGTTGTATATCGACCCCACTGAGTGCATTGATTGCGGCGCCTGTGTGCCGGTCTGCCCGGTGACGGCCATCTTCGAGCAGGAAGATCTGCCAGAGAAGTGGCACGCGTACATCGAGATCAATAAGAATTACGTTGACAGCGGTAAGTTTCAACCCGACAAGTATCAAAAACCAGGCAGCTGACGGCCGCCTCGGCACTACGCTTGGCACGTATGAGTACACTGCGCGAAATCATTCATGAAAACGTTCGCGAGAGCGAACTCTACGAAAAGCTCGACCGCAACTGGGTGAGGTGTTTTGCCTGCGGGCATTGTTGCAAGATCCCAGATGGCCAACCTGGGGTTTGCAAGGTTCGCTACAACCAGGGCGGAACCCTGTTTGTGCCCTGGGGCTATGTCGGCGGCGCCCAATGTGACCCCGTCGAGAAAAAACCCTTCTTCCATGCTCATCCGGGGGCACTGGCTTACAGCTTCGGAATGCTCGGCTGTGATCTACACTGCGGCTACTGCCAGAATTGGGTGACCTCGCAAGCCCTGCGCGATCCCGCTGCCGTTGTCGGCCCGATGCGCGTCACGCCAGCAGAACTTGTTCTCGACGCCATCCGCCAAGGAGGCCGGGTCATCGTCAGCACGTACAACGAGCCGCTGATCACCAGTGAATGGGCCATGGCTGTCTTTAAGGAAGCGCGCGCGACCGGATTGGTGACTGGCTTCGTTTCCAACGGAAACGGCACCCCGCAGGTCCTCGAATATCTGCGGCCGTGGGTGGATCTTTACAAGGTGGACCTGAAGAGTTTCGATGACCGCCACTATAGGCAACTCGGCGGGCGCTTACAGCCCATCCTGGATACCATTCGACGGTTGCACGAGATGGGCTTCTGGATGGAGATCGTTACGATGGTGATTCCCGGGTTCAACGACTCCGACGACGAACTGACTCGGCTCACCGAGTTCCTGGCGGGCGTGTCGCTGGATATTCCTTGGCATGTGACCGCGTTTCACAAAGACTACAAAATGA
>JBEEIB010000346.1:0-17468 GCA_041167675.1 Verrucomicrobiota bacterium | reverse complement strand
CAAGGGCCCGAGAGAAGTCTTGGTGTAAGTCCGTTCGGCTCCCAAGGAAACATCTTCGTGGCGTAACGACTGAGATCGATCCCCTCGGTGTTGCCTGGGTCGGCATCGGCTAAGCGGAATGCTTCTTCGCACGCTGGGCAGACCGCAGAGCTTCCAAAATTCGGGCCACGACATACGGTACATGATTGGGTTGGTAGTCGCTTCATTTGAACGAGTGCGTTATCCGGAATCTATCACGAATTGGACACGAATGCGCGTTGAGCCGATTTCCGTTTTCGGGAAAATCTAGAACCAGATTTCCCAAACTCGGGAAGCCAGCAGTTCCCAAAAGGGTTCGATACTCGTCGGAGATTTGGGCTTACCGGAGAGATGATTGGTTATGAAATACAACCTAATGCGCGATGGCATCGAAAATGCTGAATTAGTTTGCTCGAGAAATACAGTGAACTCCGTAATTCATAAAATCCGTCATCATATCGTTGGTCAGTGCGCCTGCTGCAGCAGTTATCGATTGCTCCAGTATCAAGACACAGAGTTGGGAAATCTCTGTGCCGAATGTTCTCAGCATACTATGTCCGCCGATATCGAGCTAAACTTCGGCGGCTACGATCTCTCTCGACCGGAAGTAAGCAAGAAAAGCTGAGGCATCCGAACTCCAGCTTAGCTGTAAGTATTCGCGAATTGCTCGGACAAACGAACAAACCGGATGCTCTTGGTGAAGTCCGCAATGAAAATCACCGATTACATCTGAAAGATGGAGAACCCTTTCGCGGATTCGTTAAACGGCTTTGGCTATCTCGTGCGTTTCCAGCTCAATCTCGCCGCTGTTTTGGAGTACTTCTTTGGCTCGATTTATTTCCTCGGCGGTTCCGGTCACGAAAACGAGAAATTCACCGGCTTGCAGTCTCGCCTGGTACTTGAGAGCCCGGTCTTTGGGAATTCCTAAAGCCATGAGGCCGTTGACCAATGCGCCAATGCCAGCTCCACTGATCGCGCCCGCGATCAAACCCGCCAAAGGCCCTAATACGATCACCGTACCCGCCACCGGAAGCACGAACAACCCAAAGCCCATGAGTAGTCCAAACAGTCCGCCCACCCAGGCGCCAAAACCTGCACCTTCCAATGCGGCGTCGCTCGGACGGTAATAGCCTTGTATATCTTCGCGTATCTGAAAGTTACGGCCGATAATTGAGATTCTTTGAATGGGGATGCCGGCGCGCTCGAGTCGATGCACGGCTTCTTCGGCATCACTATGGTGACGATAAACGGCCACAACCGAATTGGTTACCTTTGCTTGCGTTGGTGGAGCGGGCGCCGTGGTCGGGTTAGTCGGTGCGGTTGACATATCGTTCCTGGTCCGTGGGGAGGTGGGTCGGTTAGATGTAGATTTGGGAAATCCCTCTGGCTCCAAGTGAACTGACTGGAGGGGTTATCCGCCAGATTAGATGGAACCAGTCGAAAACAAAAACCGCAGAAAGATGGTCTTCCTACCGGTCAAAAGGAAGATCTGGAGGTAGACTTTAGGCGCAAGTATACGATTCGTGCCAAAATTTCCTGTCGGTTGGGTGGTACCGGTTCGATACCGGTGGTCGAAATAGAAAAAGGGATACGAGCCTGAAGCTGGTGGTTTCTGCCCGGGTTGGGCTAAATCACCGCCGTGCGCGGTTGGCCTGTGCTGAGATGCGGGTGTCCGACAGGCTCCCTTTACCGACGCGCAGCGAGTCGTGCGAGACAGGCTGGAGTCCTACCATCCAAATAAAGCTGATCGTGCCGAAAAGGATAAGGCTCAGAACAATCGCCGCTGAAAGGACTCCACGAACTACCGACCGACTGCGAAGAAAGGACACGCTCAATCGATCGGAATGCAACATATAGAATAGTACGCCTGAGCCCTCCGAAAATATTCATTCAGTTTCAGAAAGAAATTATTTTCCGGTCGAAAGACGACGAGTCAGCGGAGCCGGCTATTTCCAAATCAAACAAAGCGCAAAAATTAGCGCGAATAATAGCAACCACGCGATTCCTGCGGTGAGCATCAGCTTTGGGCCATGCTTCCCTAGAAGTGTAAAGTCGACCTGAAGACCAATCGCCGCCAGGGAGGTACCGATGAGCAGATTGGTCGGTTGGATGAGTTGATTCGTCGCGGCGAACTTCTGAAATCTGAATCATCAATTGACTGGATAGGCTATCAGCGCAGTTGATATTGAGATATCATGAGGTCTTGAGCGCGCCTCGCTCGACTTAAAAGAGTCCTCATGAATCCAAACGACCTCGACCTCAGACTTTTGCGATCGTTTCTCGCCGTGGCGCAGTGCGGCAAGATTTCGACTGCAGCCAAGCAGTTGCACCTGTCGCAACCCGCCGTCACCGCCCATCTCCGACGGCTGGAAGAAATTATCGGTAAACCACTGATTTCGCGTTCGACCCGCGGTGTTAAGCTAACCACCCAAGGGCATGTCTTGCAGAACCTTGCGGCTGAGATCCAAAATACGCTCTCGCGCATCGAAGCCTCATTCCACCGCGAACAAAAGCTGGGTGGCCAGCTCCGATTCGGCGCAAGTCTAACGATTGCATCCCAGGTGATCCCAACTTTCCTCGCAGAGTTTTGCCGGATCTATCCTGGAGTGACAGTCGAACTGCGAGTCGACAATACGGAGGTTGTCCTCGAATCGGTGCGAGAAGGAATCTATCCGTTCGGCTTGGTGGAAGGTAATCCGCGGGCCGCGGGACTCAGGCTAGAGCAGTTTGTCGAAGACGAAGTAATCCTGGTTGCTGGAACCAACCCGGCCTTTCGGAACTATCAACGCATGGCTGCGTCGGTTACTTCCCTGCAGGACCTCTACAAAATTCCTTTGATCTGGCGCGAATCGGGCTCCGGCACGAGAGCGGTGGTTGAAACCACCCTGCGCAAGTTAGGAATCCAAACCAGGCGCTTAGCTTACCAATATGTTATGGCCGACATCGAAGCGATTAAGACCGCTGCGATCCACTGTTTAGGACTCGCCTTTCTCTCTCGTTGGAGTGTGAAAGAGGAACTAGCTCTTGGCAAGCTTTGCGCGGTGCGTATTGCCAATCTACTAGTCCCGCGCGGATTGTATTGGGTTCTGCCCAGCGGCGCCTTGGGTGAGCCCGGCGATACGTTTGTCCGCTTCTGTAACGACTATCGCTCAAAACTAACGGCTGCTGGTGGCTGAAGGAAGAGCCGACAGTTTATCGAATAGAAGGCGTTGGCAATCCGAGTTTTGCCTTCAGTCCAGGAGGGACCCAACAAAAGTAGCCCTGAGACAAGTCCTCGCCGCAAAATCCTCAGCCTTATGTTGGCGGAGGTTGCACCGCCGGAAAGCTCACCCGATAATGTCGTTCCATAAATCCTCCAGCAGCGATCTTAAACGGACAGCATCGTCCCAACTGTTTGGAAGATGTTCAAAGTTGTAACCTCCGCGGACGGGACCCATCTCCGGTACGGCGATCATCGTGCGGTCAGATGCCGAATTACCCTCCAACCACATTCGAATGGTTGCACCGGCAAATGGCAGCCAATCACGTACTTCCCGGGTCAAGTTCCGCTCTCCGCTTGTGACCGGTACCTGACAGTGATGACCATTGAAAGGGCGAAAATGAAACTGCGCCGCGCTCTGGATTAAGTCCGGGCGAACTAACAAACGCTCGACATAATTGTCCGGCGTCAGATGTTTAACTACTGCAATGTGGGAAAAGTCCCAGGTAACGGGGAGGAGCTTTCCGGTCTCTTTGAAGTAACCATCTACGAGCGAATAGGTTTTCTCGGGTGTTTCGGTGCAGGTGTCTCGATGCACTTCAACCGCCGGCTCTAATCCGCCAATTCGGTCGGCATCTTCCATTAAGCGAAGCGTGAGACGAAGAGCCTCGCCTGGACTCGTGTCATGATCGGCCAACTGGACATTGACATGATGAGCGCCTACGTCCTTCTGACTCTTGAGCAGATCTGCAAATTTCTCTTCATCGCTCGAAGAAAAATATCCTACGACGAACAAATCTCGTTTTTCCGCTTCCCGACCATGGTGCGGTCCGAGCCGAGTCGTGAATCCGTCGAAACCAGCAGCTTTCACCGCATCGAGTTGTTGTTCCAATGCCCAAGGCTCAGAACTACTAGGGTAGTCGGTCAACGACCAGAGGTTGGCGCCGTGCTTGAAATCCGGGGCTCCCATACTCTTCTTTTCTGGCGGGCGCGCTTGAAGTCGGGTCGGTCAGCCGGCCTCAGTGGTATTCTGATATTCAGATATTTTCACTCGTGTAAATCGTGAACGGAACTATAGCCGACTGTTTTTTGCCGGGCACCGCGGCCTTAATGTCGATCAGCATTTTAATAGCTGAGTGGGCCAGCCGACTTAGGTCATGGTCCAGGATCAGGTCGATTGTTCCTGCGATGAGACCGGGGCGCGTGAGCGCGGTAAGTTCGTGACAAACGTGGGTTGGCATCGGCGACGGCCGGATCTCCTCGAGCGCTTGGATCGTGCCAACTCTACCGCCGCCGACCGTGTAAATCCCAACCAGGTTTTCCGAGCTCTTAAGCATCTCGAGCGTCTGTCGGTAAGCCATGCCCGGGTCGTCTCGACAGACCAAAGGCTCGAGAACTTTGAAGTCGGGAGCTTTCTCGCGAAAATAGCTGCGAAACCCAATTTCTCGATCTTCCTGTCCTAAATATCCATGACTGCCGATCAAAACACCGACTGTTCCGGGCCGTCCGCGGTGAGCGATCGCCCACGCAGCGGTTCGGCCAGCCATGCGGTTATCTACCCCGACATAGCCAGCCAGGTTCGATGCGGAAAGATCAGTGAGCAGGGCGACGACCGGGATCTGTTGCTCTTTCAAGACATCAATGGCATCGGCGACGTAGGGACTTTCCGTCGCTACTACCGCCAGAGCATCCACCCGACCGCCCATTGAACGCATCCTCTCGGCGACCTTGGAGGGCTCCAAATAATCATCCATGAATTCGATGGTCAGCTGAGCCATGAGTGAGGTGTCATGACGGAGAGCCAGCTCGAGTTCGTCAGCTAGATGCTGGTAAAAAAGGGAATCTCTTCTTTGGAGTAGGAACCCGCACCTGATTTGCCCAGTTGCGTGATTCCAATCACTATTGACTGATCCGGCAGGTTTGTAGCCCAAGGCCTCCGCAGCGGACTGAACGCGCGTCGCTGTCGGTCCTCGAACCGCTGCGCGCCGATTGATCACTCGGTCCACCGTCGCGATGCTCACGCCTGCTCGCTCGGCGATCTCTTTTCGGGTAACTCGTCGTCTCATCATGCGGTTCGTCGCGCCACAAGTATTCAACATACAGCAGCAAGATTGTTAAGAATAGCGAGTTCCTAATCTCGTTGCAAAAACAATATCATCCTGCCTGATATAAACTTTCAAATTGACTGGTAGTGAAAGGCTAAAGCCATCCGACGGTGCTTCTTTCCAGGCGGAAGATGCCTCTCTGTGGCATGAACTGAATGGAATGATATATACTATCAAACACAGCAAATATAGTGTCAAAAAGCTCAACAAAAGAGTTTGTAATATATCAAAACGAATGCTACAATCTACCCGCCATGAAACACCAGACTGACGACTGGTACCGCCCCCAGATCTCTCGTAAGGAGCTCAAGGATTTAATGCAACGTAATGATGCCAATGGACTGATCGACTTCGGTTTATGGGGTCTACTTCTTATTGCCAGTGGCTATCTTGCTTATGCCGCACTCGGCACCTATTGGGTCATCCCGGCATTCTTTATTTACGGCACCATCTACAGCTCCTGCGATGCCCGCTGGCACGAATGCGCTCATGGGACACCGTTTCGGACCCGGTGGCTGAACGAGTTCTTTTATCGGCTGTCGTCACTGATGAACATGCGGGAAGGGACCTACATGCGATGGAGTCACACTCGGCATCATACCGAAACCATTCAGGTCGGGATTGATCCCGAGATCCAGGTCATGCGGCCGGCGAATCTCACCAATGTAATCCTTGATTTTCTCTGGTTGCCCGGCGTGTTCGCGATGCTCAAAATGATGACGCTGCACGCCCTTGGTATTATCACCAAAGAAGCACGGGATTTCGTCCCCCAAAGCGAATGGCGCCCGATGATCTGGTGGTCGCGCCTTTACGTTGTCATTTACCTGGGGATGATCGCCTGGTCGATCGCCGTTAAGAGTTGGCTTCCGCTTCTCTATTTTCCGCTGGGGCGGCTTTACGGCGGCTGGTTACACCAGGTTTTTGCTCTGACCCAGCACGCCGGCCTGGCCGAGGATGTGCGCGATCACCGGCTCAACACCCGCACCATCAAACTAAATCCGTTTTTCCGCTTCCTCTATTTCAACATGAACTATCACATCGAGCATCACATGTTCCCGACGGTGCCGTTTCATGCGCTGCCGAGACTGAGTGAGCGGATTCAAAAAGACCTGCCTCGCCAATATAAAGGGCTGATCGACGCTTACCTAGAAATCGTGCCCGTACTGATCAGGCAATCGAGCGATGCCAATTACTTCCTGCTTCGCGAGCTGCCAGAGCAAAATGGCTCAAGCGGTTTAGCGGAAGCGAACCCGCGGCCAGTCACTGAGCAATCGAACGAAAAAAACAGAGGGAACGTCAGCCATGTCTGACCAAGTGGTGGATTGGCATGCCGTTTGTGGAGTAGATGAGATCGACGAAGAAGATCTCATCCAATTCGAACATGAGGGCAAGGTATTCGCGGTCTACCATACGCCGAGCGGTTTTTACGCTACGGATGGAATCTGTACCCATGAAGAGGCCCATTTGGCTGACGGACTGGTTTTAGGCGAAATCATCGAGTGCCCGAGACATCAGGGACTGTTCCATATTCCCTCCGGCAAAGCGAAAGGGGCACCTGTCTGCATCGATCTGCGGACTTATCCGACCAAGATCGAAGCCGGGCAGATTTACATCGGTCTCCCAACATAGAACCACTGGTTGGGTCACCAGTTCATATGCGCGTCCCCCCCAACAGCTATCGAACACGCAAGCTGATCCATTGGAATCGCCAAGCAAACTTGGCAATTCCCATTCAGTGTACGACGGAACGGATCGTCGGTAGGGACTGGCTTCTGCCGTTCCGGTTCTTGATCGAGGAAGACGGACGAAGGCTGTGTCGGACCCGCTGCGATTCCTTCTCGCACTGGTATTCCGGGGACCTTGCGTGATACCAACTCACGGTAGAACCCAACTCATTTTCTAGATGTTACACTATGCAGCTAAATTGAGATAAGACAAACTATGTTGATCCCATGTTCCCCCCATATCCCCGGGCAGCTCGGTACCCGTGCAGCGTTGGTAGTTCGCAGGGTCGGCACATTAGCACTTTCGCTAGTGCTCGCCGTCTCCGCATCGGCCGCCGAGAGCCTCAATATTGTGTTCACCTGCCATGCGGCAACGACGAACTCGTTCTGGCAGGCGGTTAAGCTCGGTTTCGACGATGCCTGTACCAAAGTGGGTGCGAAGGGTCAGTTCAGTTTCGTGCAGAAGGACAGCTCGATCGAACAGCAAGTCGCGAATATGGAAGCGGTCGTCGCTCGTAAGCCGGATGCTCTGATCACCTCACTGGTCGACAACAACGCCTTTGTCGGGGTGCTCAAGGATGCGAAGGAGAGGGGCATCACCGTTATCTCCTCAAATGTTGACGCCACCGCAGGGCCTGAACTCGCATTGCGAGAAGCTTTCATCGGACAGAACTTCATCCCGGCCGGAACGACCTTGGGCAAGCGATTGGCGGCGCTCTTTCCCAAGGAAGGGCCGATCCACGTCCTCGTGGGTGTTAATGCTCCCGGTCAGAATTGGGCGGAGCAACGCGCCCAAGGCGTAATGAATGGGTTGGAAGAGTTCAAAAAAGCCAACCCGGACCGACAAGTGACGATTGACAAAATTGATGCCAGCACCGAGCTCGCCGTCGTCTCGGACCGGGTCGGCGCCTATCTGACTGCTCATCCCGATACGACTGCCTATTTCGATATGGGATACTTTCATGTTGCCGTAGCCAAGCTTCTTAAGGACCGCAATGTTCCGCCCGGCAAGGTACTCCTGGGAGGGTTTGATCTGGTACCGCAAGTGCTCGAAATGATGAAAGCAGGTTACATCCAGGTCGAGATCGACCAGCAACCGTATATGCAGGGCTTCATGCCGGTGATGGAAGCTTATCTCAAGAAAAATGTTGGCTTGGCGCCGGCCAACATCGATACCGGCGAAGCAGTGATTACCCCGGATCAGGTCGACTCTATCATGGCGCTTTCTAAGGAGGGTAAACGGTGACTCAACTAATCCGGGCAAAGGCCGGCGGTATAGCTCCGACCGCAGCGTCTGGAGGAACTGTGAGGAAGCTATTCAGAATCTATCTGGAGAAACCCGAGCTGGCCGGCGTCGCATTACTCGTCATTTTGACGCTGGTGTTCGTCTTCCGCTCCAACGGCGTCTTCCTTTCGGCTGACAATCTACGTGGCATCCTCGGCCTTCTCCCGGAGGTAGGGCTGGTTTCAATCGGGGTCACCTTGTTGATGATCTGCGGTGAATTTGATCTTTCCGTTGGGTCAATGTTTGCCCTTATGCCCGTCTGTGTTGCGGTGATGACGAACCACGGTGTGCCCTTCATTCCCGCAATGCTGCTCGGGCTGGCGATCGCCGCGGTGGTGGGCTTCGCCAACGGCTTCATCACTTTGGTTTTCAATATTCCCAGCTTCATTGCTACGCTGGGCATGTTATTCATGGTGCGCTCGTTAACCGTCGTTCTAACCGGCGGATTTCCCCCGCTGCTCTCAAGCGAGCTGCCAATCGGGATCTTTACCCAATTCGTCGGTCCGGCTGGAATACTCCGCGTGTCGTTCATCTGGTTCGCCGTCGTCGCCCTCATCGCTGGAGCGATGCTTGGCGGCTCGAACTTCGGCAATTGGATCCGCGCGACCGGTGGCTTCCTCGACGCCGCTAAATCGATGGGAGTGCCCGTGTGGCGGGTGAAAATGTCGTGCTTCGTCATATGCTCGATGCTGGCGGGCTTTGCGGGAACGATCCAAGTCTTCCGGTTAGGTTCCGCGCTTCCCTCAATCGGAGACGGGCTCGAGTTACAGGCGGTAGCCGCAGCAGTGATCGGCGGAACGGCTTTGACCGGCGGCGTCGGCACGGTGCTAGGCGCTATCGTTGGCGCGCTACTCATTCGTGTCATCGATAACGGCCTAGTGATGTCTCAGGTGGATGCCAATTGGTTCAAATTTGCCGTCGGCGGACTGACCATATTCGCCGTCGTGGCCAATTCCTGGCTACGGTGGACTGCACGCCGCATCAAGGTAGAGGGCTGAAATGACTACGCCTTTCATCTCCGTCGGCGACCTGCACAAATGGTATTCCGGGGTGCACGCTCTCAAGGGCGTCAACCTCGACGTTCAGCCCGGTGAAGTGTGTGGTCTGGTCGGCGACAATGGCGCCGGCAAATCGACGCTGATAAAGATTCTTGCTGGTGTCCACCGCCCGGACCGCGGCGAAATCAGGATTGGCGGTCATCTGGTCGAAATTACTTCACCCAAGGTCGCGATGAAGCTCGGCATCGAGACGATCTATCAGGACAATTCCATGGTTCCAACCATGTCGATCGCGCGCAACCTTTTCATCGGCCGCGAACCGCTCCGGTTCGCGATCGGCGGGCTCGGGTTGATCGATCACGCGCGCATGCGCGACGAAGCGATCCGCGCCATTGCTGATGTCGATCTGCATTTGCGTTCACCCGACGCGTTGTTGAGTGAACTTTCTGGTGGTCAGCGGCAGGGTGTCGCCATCGCCCGTGCCATGCATTTCAAGTCGAAAGTGCTGATTCTTGACGAACCGACCAATCATCTTTCGGTAAAAGAAACAAAGAAGGTGCTGGCATTCGTACGTAGCCTCCCGGCACAGGGAGTCACCGGAATACTTATCAGCCATAACCTGCATCACGTTTTCCAGTCGTGCGATCGCATTGTTGCTATGGCCCGCGGCGAGATCGTCTTGGATAAGCCGATCGGCGAAACCAACGTTGATCAGGTCTCGGATGTTCTATGACGGATCACCCAATCGGGATCGCATTGATTGGCGCCGGCCGATCGTGGCACTCTGCTGGATACCAGCCTTGAGCTCTGGGATCAGCATTTCAATACGAACGTGCGCGGCCCGTTCCTGACCATACAGCGTATGGTAAGACACTTGGTCGAGACCAGGCAACCTGGCAGCATCGTTAATATCCTCTCGATGTCCGCCTACTGCGGGCAATCTTATCTGACTCCGTATTCGGCCTCAAAAGGAACCCTCGGCCACACTCACCAAAATGTAGCGAACGCATTTGCCGCCAAGCATATCCGTTGCAACGGCATCCTGGCCGGATGGATGGATACTCCGGTGAGGACCTGACTCAGCAGAAATTCCACGGGGTCGGCGAAGGGTGGTTGGCGAAAGCCGAGGCTGCTCAACCGATGGGGCAACTGGTCAAGCCCGATCAGTTGGCCGGGCTTGCCGCTTACATGCTAAGCCCAGAGTCTGGCGTGATGACCGGAACGCTAGTCGACTATGACCAGCGGGTTGCGGGAGCCTATCCTGAGTAGATAGAGGTTTCCCGCGACGGAGGAAGAGTTGCTTTCGACCTCATCAAGGTAGGAGTTGTATCTCTTGCGGCCGAAGCAAGCGCGGGATTTCAACCGAAGGAAGACTACCGGGTTCGGACGTCCGTCGCATTGGGCGTTGAGACAACCCCGTCCTTGTAAGTTACCTGATGGTAATTGCCGTCATCGCTTCGGTAAGTGTAGAGCTCGTAAGGAACATAATATTCGACGAACTCTTGCGTATCGACCGGCTGGCCCCAATAAGTGTCAACCAGGTCCATGGGCATTCCGTCGTCCACTCGATCATCCAAAAGATCATCGCACCAACTATCGACTGTGAACGGCGCGTATCCGAGACCAATTAGGTTGAACAAGAAATCTCGTGTCCGATTGAGCTTCTCTCTGCGGTCGTCGGACATCTGTGGGTAAGAGGCGAACTTATTCTCATAGCGCTGGAATTTTTCGTTGATCCGTGCGCTGTCTTCAGATGGCGCGGGTTTGGGAGATAGATGTTGTACCCCGATTTCGCTGCTGTGACCGTTGATAGCCGCAGAGTCGCGTTGCGGTTCTTGACCACGAGCTCCGAAGTGTCGGGCCAACTCGGGCGGGTTAAGTTCTCGCGTCTGTGGTACCACTCCTTGTCGTCTAACCGCGCTTATCTGATTGGTCGGACCCGGGACAAAACCATTCCGGTTTCCTCCCGTCTCACGGTTCGGGTCGACGAGTGGACCGCGGTACTCAGGACGTTCCATGGTTTGACCGCGATCGCCGTTGAGGTACGGGTTATGAGCAGCAACACTACCGTGAGGCGCATTCAATCCAATACGCTGAACTGATCCTACAGAGCCACCTCGAGATGCGTGTTCACCGCCGTTCTGGAACCCTGCAAAGGAAAGAGAGGTTGTTGATCCAAAGACAAATGCAATGCAGGCGAACCTAACCAAAAAGTTCCACCGTGGACCCAGGAAACCAGTCACGGTAGAGAAGCAAGTTTTCATGAAATGGACGCGATTCCTTTGCTGAATTAGACCAGTGTACTGACCCATCGGTTACTACGAAGGGTGCTTATCCGGTCTTCAATCAGACACTATCACTCTCCATCACTCACTCTATGGTCTGAAATAACCATCCTTAATCGCTCGATCGGGTGATCGCGCCGTAGCTAGAACGATACAAGTTAGCCCAGAAGTGTCGCTCCGGAGAAACCTTTTATCCGATTTATGCGCAGTAAGCTAAACATCCTTTAATGGAACGAATTACGCATGCGGACACTCAGCCCAAATTGCGAAAGTTTGGTCCAAAAACCAAGTGTGCACGGTGGAAAAGTAACGCTCTAAAATTCGATCAATACGCGTTTCTTTCGGCCTCCGGAACTGTCGGAGGATCCCCCGAATCACCGCCGTTCCCTCAATGAAACGTTCATGCGTCGACTTGCCGTGTTGCAGTCGTCATGTCATCGCAAAACGACGATTCGACGACCGAGACCTATGGTCTTAACTGGGGCTTTCAGCGGCGAAGCGCTATTCCAACACCAGCGTCATTTTACGTGATCGACAACTCCGTATTCTCTGGCTTCATCAGCCGACATCCAATACTCGCGATCGATGGCGGCCAATATTTCACTCTTCGGCCGGGAAGTGATTCCGGCGAGGATATCGGCCGTGCGATCTCGGGCAAGTTCGATACGCCGTTTCATTCGGCCCAGGTCGTCAGCGTTACCACTAAATTTAATCGATGGCTGGCAAAGACAGATACTAGAGTTTCGGTTTGCTGTACGCTTTCCCTTTTTTCCGGAGGCCAGAAGTATAGCACTCACCCCGATGGCTTTCCCCGCACAATAAGTCCGGAGATCGCACGTTAAGGAGTTGAGGACATCGCAAATTGCTAATGCGCTCATCTCCGACGGATGGTCGGAATTTATCCAGAGTGAGATTTCCTGACTCGGATCTTGCTGCTGCAGAAAGATCAACCGGGCGATGACAAGATTAAAGTTTTTCTCATCCAAAGTCGGACCAATCATCACGGTCCGTGCACGCAGCAACTCTGAAGATAGATCGGGTTGGAACCGATCAGACTTATCCGACTTGGCTGCGCTCAGGGTGTGCTTAGTCATAAAGAACGAAACTAGTATCTCCTCCCCGTGCCGTCTAATCGGAAACCGGGTGGTCGTACACTCTGACTGTATGCTTGATTTACCTGGAAGTGAGCCAGTGAACTTTTGGCTTAATGCGACCCATAAGTCGTATGAGACCCATGAGTCCCATCGGGTGCTGATCACACTGCCGCGCTAGATCAATCAGGCCGCCCAAACAATTTCGCGAGGCGCAAGATGCACTTCATGCCTTGATCGGCATCCATACTTCCATACCCCCGGTTCCGGTTTGCGGATCGAAATTTTCGTCGTAACGCTCGAAGAAGCCCGGCGCGTCAGCTGCGACTTCGTAGCCCGAGTTCGGGAGCCACTTTCGCCCAATCGCATCTATCGTGTTCCAGAGCCTTGATACATGTTCAAGATGCGGAAAGACCGCGTATTTGTGCGCTGGAATTCTCAACTGGCTCAATTCGCCGGCAAGACCGGAGAAGTCTGATACTTCGACCCCCGCTAGATAATATTCGCAGCCGCAACTGCCATCGCCTTTAAACAAGGAAACGCCATAGGCAATATGGCCCACCTGTCCAGGGACGTTGCCGATATAAGGCACGAAGCGCTGCCACAACGCAGGAATGTTTTCGGCGTCATCAGTGAGATGCTCTCGCAATCCGGCAATAAGCAACGGCTTGCCGTCTTCAAAGCGCGGGGTTTCCAGTTCCACTACGAGATTCTTATCGGTTTGCATGTTTCCTTTCGTTTTGAGGTTGTTGATCTCTCTTTGGCTCAATCTTACGACGAACGGGCTTACCGATTCAGGACAGTTAATTTGAATTTGATCTCTGGGTCCCAAATATGGGCCTCGATATATGAACATACCCACATCCCGCGGCGCTTCGCATCGGCGATATGGGCGTCGAAATCATAAGTCGTCATTGCTTCCGGCAGTTCGGCGTAGGTAAAAAGCAGTTGATGAAAAGGCTGATAAGAGTAGGGAAAATCGGGGCGAAATAGCCGTTTGCCCCACACCAGATGAAAATGATCCGGATACATAAAAGTAAGGTACTCCGGCGCTAAAAGTGAAATGTTGATTGGAATACTTCTGCCGTCTCGATACATGGTCATGGTGCGATCGAAAGCGCCCAAAACGGCAAAGTAGGGGCGAATCTGGGGCTTGATTCCAAATTTCTCCCCATATTTTTCAATCAGAAGGTCGTCAGCGGCTCGGCGTATCTTGAAAAAATTTGGACCGAGCGCGAAGCGATTATACGATGTGTCCACGTACTTCTCCGCTTCGATAACTGCTTCAATCTCTTCATCGGACAAGTCGCAAATGTTGCGAAACGGGCCTTTATCGGCCTCGAAGTAATGAGTGACAAACCCGGGTAAGCTGCTCATCGGAGGCGGAGTTTCATGCTCACGATCTCGAATGGATGTGATCTCCTCAAGCAGAGAATGGACGCCTGCGTGAAATCGCGCAAAAGGTGGGTTTGTTGTTCGCACTGGCCCGCTGGCGAGGCTCCCACCGCATTCAAGTCTTTCCAAAGAGAGAAGCAGCGATTTTGGCTCCCTTTAGTTGTGTTTTAGGGTCGACGTTTGACGGCAATGAAGAGCCTAAGTATTCGTGTAGGTTCTCAGTCAACGTCTATAGCCGGTTCGGCTGGGAGAGATGCCGAGTCACTCCGGTTATACTAAAAGAAAATGTTATGACTAATCCGTCGAAAAAAGAAGTATCCCTCGGTTTTATCGGGTTGGGCAATATGGGTTTGCCTATGGCAGCTAACCTCCTGAAGGCGGGCTACCAGTTGCGGGTATACAATCGGACAGCGAACAAGGCTGAACCATTAATAGCCGGTGGTGCGAAGTCGGTCAGCTCTCCCAGCGACGTGATCGAGCCTGGAGGTATCGTTTTTACCATGTTGGCAGACGACGCTGCAATCGAATCGATCGCGGGCAGTAATTCGGATTTCGTGGATCGTTTTGCTGGAGGCGGAATTCACGTCTCCATGAGCACGATTGCCCCCCAAACCGCGCGGGATCTGGCTGAACATCATGCCAAAGGAGGCGTCGCTTACCTGGCCGCGCCCGTAATCGGCCGTCCGGATCGCGCCGCCGCTGGAACTTTGTTCATTCTCCTGGCGGGCGAAAGCAATGCCAAGCAGATGGTTGAGCCGTTGTTGAAAAATCTAGGGCAGCGGATCTTCGACTTTGGTGAAAAACCGTGGCAAGCCAACGTCGCCAAGCTGGTGGTAAATTTCAACATCGCTGCCGCGATTGAATCTATGGCCGAGGCATTTACCCTTGCGGAGAAGGAAGAAATACCGCGACTAAAAATCGCGGAACTGTTCTCGGAAACGCTCTTTTCGGGCGCTGTTTACAAGGGATACGGCGATCTTGTGGCTCGGCATCAATATAAACCAGCCGGGTTTCGACTGCGGCTAGGTTGGAAGGACGTGCGCCTGGTTTTACAAGTCGCGCAAGAGAGTGAGACCCCGATGCCGATCGGTTCGTTGCTCGGCAACAGGTTCCTTTCGGCCCTGGCAAAAAATCGGGCCGACCTGGATTGGTCGGCCTTGGCCTTGGGCGCTTCGGACGACGCGGGACTGACGCCCTAACCATCGTTTGCTTCTCCGAAGCGGCGAAGGCGTATGAGCAGCTAGCGGCTCGCCATGTTTTGGGTAAAGTCATGGTTCGGATCCGTCAGCTGAAAGCGAACCATTATGAAAGACGAAGCAGAAGATCAATCCGTGCTCAAACACATCCAGCAGCTTGCTGCGGAGGAGCATCGCCTATTCGCGCATGAAGCGCTCACTGATGCCGATCGTGCGCGGCTAGCGAAAATCAATATCGAATTAGATCAGTGCTGGGACCTGTTGCGGCAGCGTCAAGCTTTGCAGAATGCAGGACGTAATCCGAATGAAGCGCATGTGCGGCCGCCCGAGATCGTCGAGAACTACGAGCAGTGATAGGGAAGGAGCGGCGACAATTTGTGTGCGAAGCCGAAGGATCGGGCTTAGCGTCAACTCGTCCGAGAAACTACCTTTAATTCAAATCCCAAATGAAACCGAATGTTACTGTCGCATTGCTGGTGCGCCTGGAGGCGAAACCCGGAAAGGAAGTCGATGTCGAAAGGTTTCTGCGCGGAGGCCTGTCCATCGTGGAAGATGAACCAGCGACGACCACTTGGTTTGCTATCCGGCTGGGACCGTCCACCTTCGGTATCTTCGATGCATTTCCGGACGAGGTAGGGCGCCAAGCGCACCTATCCGGCCAAGTTGCTGCGGCGCTGAAGGAGAAGGCTTCGGAACTTTTCGCGGAGCCGCCGCAAATCGAGATGGTTGATGTTCTTGCCGCTAAGCTTCCGGGTTAGGCAAAAGAACAACAACCACAGAGGTTCAGTCCGTTTTCTTCGCCCAAGCGGCGATGACGGCGTTTCTCGGCGTTTTTCCTGCAGAGGAGTGTCTCGCATGGCCCGGCTCGTTCGTCGCAATGAAAAGGAGACGCCCGTGAGCAGTAACCTCTCAGATCTTATCCGTAAGTATTATTCTAGTTATGAGTCAAAAGACAGGAAGTCGTTGGAAGATTTGCTGAGTGATGACTTCACTTTTAGCAGTCCACTCGATGATCACATTAGTAAGAGGACTTATTTTCAAAGGTGTTGGCCGAATAGTGAGACAATCAGCGTCTTTCACATCGAGAAGCTCTTTGAAAAAGGGAATGAAGCTTTTGTTCGTTATGAATGTGAACGGATAGTCGGCCCCAAATTTCGGAATACCGAGTACTTGAGAATCGAGGGCGACAAGATCAAGGAAGTTGAGGTCTATTTCGGCTCTCTTCCTGAAGCCGTCGTGGGAAAGTAAGATCTTTCCGTCATGGCGCGACAAGAGGCTATCTCGAGATTGGTTGGAACGACATGCGGGAACAGGTAATGAAAGTTGGAGGATTATCCAAGGCGCGGCTGAACCGGATGCATGGCGTCCTGGCTGGCCAATTTATCTTGATTTCTGCACCTCGGCCTACCAGACGATCGACGACTGAGGCGTGCTCCTGACGAGCGATGAGCGGGCGATGTTCAGCCTCAGGGCGGCAGGAAACAATGTCGCCGAGCTGCAGCAAATATTCCTGAGCGTAGGCCGATGGTCGGAAGTAAATGATGTCCTTCACCTGTTCACATTCGGCTTAAATCTGTGGGCGCTACCGAACCCTTCGCGGGCCCAAACGGGACTAAGATCGAAAATACGCCCAAACTGAATGTCATAGGCTAGAGCGGCTTTCCTTCACTCTCAGCCCAACGGGCCATCAGTTCGTTGCTCGGCCGGCTTTTGTCGATGACCTTGCCCGCGGTTTCCGCACCCGCGACCGGCAAACCCCGAGGATCGAGCAACCCAACCTGAACGAGGACAGAAGCCTGGTCCCAATAGATATGCTCATGAACCAGCTTATCGCCTTCGAACTTGACGATACCGACGGTAGGGACCTGGACTACCCGTCCGGTCGGCGGTATACCGGGCAGAAGCCAATCTACCTCCGTAGTGTGAGTAAAGTGCACAATGAATTCATCAACGACGCAGTCAGCACCGACTGTGCGGCTGATTGGGATGAGCCGGAAATCGGGCGGATTCACTCCTATGAAATGGTATTTGTAAAAGCGCTTAAGCTGATCGTGCCCGACTCCTCCCGTCATCGTAGGAATGTGGTTGACGTAGGGCTCCGGCACCATAGTTGCCATCGTGGCATCAACATCCCGGGTCTCGAACTCGCAGCGGCAGTGTGCTTCCCAAAGA
>JBEEIB010000345.1:0-3680 GCA_041167675.1 Verrucomicrobiota bacterium | reverse complement strand
TCTCGAAGAAAGTCGAGAACCACCAGCACATGCTGGCGCTCTACTTCATGTTCTACAACTTCTGCCGAATACACCAAACCTTGCGCGTAACCCCGGCTATGGCCGCTGGCGTTAGCGACCATGCTTGGGAACTCCGCGAAGTTGTGAAATTGATGCGGAAGGATGCCGAGAGGGCGGCGTGAGGCAAACTGACCCACTACCCACATTTCAAGGGGCTTGACTCCTGAGCGGACTTAGTGTCGAAGGCCTATCCTAAGGAGAAGCTCGGTGAAACGGGAATCTGAATGTAAGTCGTCGTAGACCGGGTCGGCATTGAGCCAGATCAACATCGGGGAACGTTCGTCGATGGCTTTTCTTAGGGTTGCGAAGGCGGCGTCTTTATCGCCTAGCCCAATATTGATCATGGCCACGAAAGTTGGCTCGACAAATTCGCTCTGCGAACGTCTTTCTAATTCGCGCAGGGTTTTTCGAGCGGCCGACTTGTTGCCGGTGCGAGCATCAGCACGAGCGAGCATCGCGAGCCAGAAAGAACTGCCCGGATTTTGAGCCAGCGCGGAACGATATTCTTCCCGGGCTTTGGCAAAATCGTGTTCTTGCTCGTAAGCAAGTCCGAGCCCACTGTGGGCCATAGGGAAATTGGGCTCGATCTCAAGTGTTTTGCGAAACTGCATGATAGCGTCGTCGGGTCGATGAGCAAAGGAATAGGCAAATCCCAGATCGACCCCACTGATGAGACTAAGCGGATCAAGCTGCAAGCCTTGCTTCATAACAGCAATGCTTCCGGACACGTCCCCGCTAATTTCGAAACAATATGCTTCCAAGTTGTAAATGCGAATGAAATTTGGATTTAACTCTTTAGCTCGGGCTAACTCCTTCTGCACCGCTGACAAATCCCAATCGAAAAATAGATGAATGGCGGCCATAGCAGCGTGGGCCTCGACAAGTGATTCGTCGAGATCGAGCGCTTTCATTGCTGCTTCTCTAGCCTTGGGAAATTCCTGGGTCGGCCGGCCAAAGAGATTGCCGAAAACAATGTGCGCGTCGGCCAGTCCGGCGTACGCAGGCGCGTAATTGGGATCGTTTTGAACCGAAAGGTTGAAGTACCCGACGGATTTGAGCACGCCGTCAGGCGTGAATTTATTCCAGAAATAGCGGCCCTTTAGATATGCATCCAGCGCTTGGGGATTAACCGGACGAACGGAATGAAGATGAGACTGTTCTTGCAGCGTGGTGCGCACTCGAATTTGATTTGCAATAGCTTGGGTGACCTGGGATTGCATCGTGAAAATGTCGCGAATGTCTCCGTCAAATGTTTTCGCCCAAATTTGAGTGTCAGTGGATGCACGAATCAGCTGCGCCCTGATGCGAACTTGATTGCCAGATCGTTCCACCGAACCTTCGACAAAAGCGTCTACATTCAGTTCATGGGCAATCTCCGCAAGGGCCTTGTGCGTACCCTTGTAATGCATAGATGAAGTTTGTGACGTTACACGTAAAGCGCTCAACTCGCCGAGTTCCGTAATCAACGACTCGGTCATGCCGTCAGTGAAATATTCCTGCTCCCTATCTGCCGGACCAGCGAACGGAATAACCGCCAAACTCTTGATTTCCGGACCGCTAGCGTTCGACGTAAAACGCCGATTCAGGCTTCCGGCACCGATCGCCAGCAGCACGAAAAACAGAAGCACAGAAGCGATGAGCAACGAGCGCCAGGACTTCGGGGTTGGAGTTATCTGCGGAGCTGCAGCAAGAGGCGCTGCACTATATTCGACCGGACTGACGAACCGATACCCGCGGCGCGGCAATGTTTCGATGTAAACCGGGGCGCCGGCCGAATCTGCTATTACCTGGCGAAGAGTTTTGACCGACGTGTTCACGCCCTGCTCAAAATCAACGAAGGTATCGGCAGGCCATAAACGCTCGCGAAGTTCTTCGCGAGTTACCAACTCGCCGGGTCGTTCGAGGAGGATAGCCAGGATTTTGAAGGCCTGTCCTGAAAGCTTCAGCTTGACCCCTCGTTTTCGCAGTTCGCAGGTGTGCAAATCGATCTCAAACGGACCGAAGCGGACTTTCGACACCGTGGAATTGTGCGGCACAGAGTGTATGGGGACTTTTAAAGGATTCTACCACCATTATTGGAAGCTTAGAGGTCGTGATTTAGATTTTGGGCTTTTGGTCGACGCCTGTAAACAGCATGTTTGCCTGCAGTTACGCTTACAGTTAATTCTCACCGTCAACCCACCCGGACTCTATTGACCTCTGGATCGCTCTGCCCCAAAACTTCACAGCGTAGCAATTGATCGATGCAGGTCAAGGAGAACCAATGAAACGTTCTTGTTCGATTTTCGGATCGCGATGGCTGTTGGTGATGAGTCTTTTGGTTATACCGCAGGTAGCTAGTGCTCAATGGAAGGCGAGCGTTGGAGCCGAGAATCCTTCCATGGGTCATCAAGCGCTTGCTTTTCTTCCCAACGAAATCTGGATTCACGCGGGTGACAGCGTCACCTGGACCTTCAATTCGAATGAAATTCATACCGTGACATTTCTAACGCTCGGGCAGGTCCGTTTGCCGTTTGACTCCGGGTGCCCGGGCTTCGCGCCTGGCGCAACTGGCAGCTTCGACGGTTCAACATGTGTCTCAACAGCGCCGCTAACCAAGGGGCAAAAGTTTACCGTCGCGTTCCCCGCTATCGGCAACTTTAAACTGGTATGTCTAGTCCACCAGAATATGACCGGTGTAGTTCATGTGCTGAGTCTTGGTGAAAGACTTCCTCATTGGCAGGACTTTTATGACGATGAGGCTATTCAACAGCGCAAGGCGCTCTTATCTGATGACGACCTGGAACGCGAACGGACACAGGTCGCCGCTGATCATGATGACGGAAACATTAACGCTGTAACGGTTGGTATGGGCGAGGTAATGGCCAACGGGGGAGGTTCACGAACCACCTCTATCATGCGATTCATGGATGCAGAGAAAACTATTCATGCCGGCGATAGCGTCGAGTGGACCAATTTAGACCCCGCGACCCCGCATACTATTACATTCGGTGTCGAGCCGGCGAATCCAGTATTTCCTGTCAATGCAACCCTGGATCCGGACGGAGCCTTGCACGGAACGGTTGGGTCAGCGGCGGACAGCGTGCACTCAGGCCTTATCCTCGCGGCACCACAGGACCAGATGTTTCTTGCAACGCCACCTCTCAGTGTCACGCGATTCCGAGTGACGTTCACTCACGCAGGTGTGTTTCCTTATATCTGCGCCCTTCATGACGGCCTTGGCATGAAGGGAAAGATTACCGTCCTTCCGTAGTGTTGCAAGGAGAACGTCCATTCCATCCTTGCTTGAGTGAATCCGCAAGGACGGGCGATCCAAAGATCGCCTGAAACGAGCCGCTTCGGTCTTTCTCGTACGACTCAGGAAGAATCGGACTTGGTCGCGTTCTTGAGCGTCCTTTGACGCGAACGACCTATTGACTCTCGCATAATATAGAGCTATTTGGGCCATAAAGAAGATTGCTGCCAGAAGGCGGTGATCAGTCGCGGACGGCGTCGCATGCGACGGAGCGTTCGTCGTGCTGCTTCGCTGAGTTGCCAGTAGTCCTTGGGGCAGACATTGGATAACTCGTGCTGCTTCCAGTAAGCCCAGATGTACTCGACGGGGTTCAGTTCCGGCGCGT
>JBEEIB010000344.1:0-19454 GCA_041167675.1 Verrucomicrobiota bacterium | reverse complement strand
CTGCCCATGCCTCTCAGAATGAACTCGACTATGGGCCAGCCTATGCGGACATCCTTGCTGCCGGCGCGCCCATGCCACCCCTAACCGCTGGATTCGGGCCCCGCAGTCCTCTTAACATCGGAATTTTCCAAAATGCCGCATTGGCCAATCTCGATCTATGGGTGCGAAAAAATGTGCCCCCGCCGCCAGGCGCCCTGATCAATTTTCAGAATGACGCGCCGGTTCTCGACCGGTTTGGTAACTACACCGGCGGCGTACGTTCGCCTTACTTGGACGTGCCGACCGCGCAGTGGTTTGCCGGCAGTCCCGGGTCCGGACTTAACTTCCTCCTCGGCTATGTCCATCCCTTCGATGGACAACATCTGAAACCGCTGTATGACAGCCACGAGCGATACGTCGATGACGTTGTCGACGCAACGCGCAGGCTGGTGCTTCAACGCTACCTCACGCGCGACGATGGAGAGGAAATCATCCGTCAGGCAAAGAATTCGGACGTGCCGACGTTGGCCGACATTCCGTCCGACTTACCGGACGACTTGCGGTAGCGACAAACGGCTCGGGCCGCACAAAATCGAGAATTGTGCAGACTTGACATCCGTAACCACGTGGTTACGTTAACGGTAACCATATGGTTACAGTGCGACGCCAGCAGCGTGATGCGGTGTTCCGGGCGATTGCCGACCCTACCCGCCGAAAGATCCTAGCCCTGCTGCGTGATCGCCGGCAGACTGTCGGCGAGATCGCTGGCAATTTTTCTACTAGCCGCCCAGCGATCTCGAAACACCTCCGCTTGCTCCGATCCGCGGGCTTAGTCGTCACCGACCACCATGGCACTACACGTATTTGCGAACTGAACGCCAAACCGCTACGAGCGATCAATGATTGGCTCCAGGAGTATGAAGCCTTTTGGAACGAGAATCTACGTAGTCTCAAAACTTATGTTGAGGAGAATCGATGAATCCGACCGATGCGCGCGACACAATCGTCCAAGAAATCGCAATCAAGGCTCCGGCCGAACGGATCTTTGAGGCGCTGACCAATCGCGAGCAACGTTTGAAATGGTGGGGTGCCGAAGGACAATACCGAGGAACGCACATGGAGTCCGACCTGCGACCCGGCGGTAAATGGATGACTCGCGGCATTGGCAGAGGCGGGAAGTCTTTCACCGTAGGTGGAGAGTATCGCAAGATCGAGCGTCCGCATTTGCTCGTTTTTACTTGGCTTCCGGACTGGGAAGAGAATGTGTCGGAGAGTCTTGTGCGCTTCGATCTGGACGAGAAGGACGGCGTCACGACGGTCCGCTTGACACACTCCGGCCTGACAAGCGAGAGTTCGCGCGATCACCATCGAGGCTGGCCTCAGGTCCTGGCCTGGTTGCGGGCATATGTCGAGGAGACTGGGCTAGAGTAGAGCAGCCCGACGCATGATAAAGAATTAGCAGTCTGTGAACGCTCACGGATCCGATTTTTACCTTACCGAGGATTGTATCTATGTTCCCTCCGATCGCCGGATCCTTTCCGAATCTTTCTGCTGTCGCGTCTTTGGCCAAAAATGCGTTCCCGTCGACGATCGCCTCGATCCTGAAAGCCTGGTTTTGCGTTTTCTTGTTTTGCATCAGTCTCGCCCCATTCGCTGCGCACGCTCAGCCTGCCGGCCAACAACACGCGATCACTTACGATCATTACTCGTTAATGATCGATGGTAAACGCGTCTTCATCTACTCGGGCGAATTTCATCCGTTTCGTCTGCCCAGCCCGGATCTTTGGCGTGACGTGTTCGAAAAGATGAAAGCCGGCGGCTTCAATACGATCTGCTGTTATTTCGATTGGGGTTATCATTCGCCCAAAGCTGGCCTCTACGATTTCGACGGGATTCGTGACCTGGACAAATTCCTGAACCTGGCTGCCCAGGTCGGGTTGTATGTCATTGTTCGACCGGGGCCCTATATTAATGCCGAGACCGATAGCGGAGGGTTTCCGGGATGGCTTACGACGATCAAAGGTCGAGCCCGATCAACGGACACCGATTATTTGGTCGGAGCGTACGAATGGTTGGGCCAAGTAGATCCGATCATCGCTCGGCATCAACTAACCAATGGAACCGGGAGTGTTATTGCCTGCCAGGTCGAGAACGAATTCTACGATAATTCCTCGGTTGGCCAACAGTACATGCAGGACTTGGAAAGCAAAATGCGATCCGACGGTATCACCGTCCCTCTGACCGGCAATCATAATGCCACGTTTTTGACCGGTTTAGGTGCGACTGACATTCCTGGGTTCGACAGTTACCCACAGGGATTCGACGCTTCAAATCCGTTGAAATGGAATCCTGTTCCGGAATGGCTGGAAGGTGTTCATCAAAGCCTTCCCCCTGACAAGCCTCTCTATTTTCCGGAGTTTCAGAGTGGTTCCTTTGATCCCTGGGGAGGTCCGGGCTATGCAGCCTGTTATACGCTGACTGGGCCCGATTTCGAGAACGTTTTCTATAAGTCGCTCATCGGTCAGGGAGCGACGATGCTTAGCTATTACATGACGTATGGAGGCACTAATTGGGGTTGGCTTCCGTTCCCCGGAGTGTACTCCTCTTATGACTACGGTTCGGCCATCGATGAAGCGCGCCAACTCACTGGTAAATACAGCCAACAAAAGTTAATCGCGTCGTTCACTCAGGCAGTCGGTTCCCTGAATAAAACCGTGGCGACATCGCCCAATCCGCCAACCAACCCGCGGCTTTCGCTGACCGAGCGATGCAATCCCGATGATCAGACCGAACTTTATTTGCTGGTGCACAGCGATACGACTTCTGCGACCACCGAACAGACTCATCTCACCATCGATCTCTCAGCAAAGACAGGCTTCACCTACGACGACTCTTCTTCGGCTTTAACCTACCGCGGAACCTGGACGCACGCAGCGAATCAAAATTATACGGGAGGGGACTTCGACGGTACCGAATCGTTTAATAACACTGCGGGTGATTCGGTATCACTGACCTTCACTGGAACCGCGGTGCGATGGGTCACTTCCAAAGATGCCAATCATGGTATCGCAGACGTTTATCTGGATGGCGCCCTGGTTGGTTCAATCGACACCTATACTCCCGGCAAACAATACCAAACCGTTCTCTATGATGTGTACGGCTTATCCGCAGCTAGTCACACTTTGACCGTGACGGTAAGCGGCCGGCAGAACCCGGCAGCGAGCGGCTCGTTCATTAGTATCGATGCGTTTGATCTTTCATCGAGCACAACCAACTTCTACCGAACGGTTCCGCAAAAACCGAACACCGCCGTCACGGTAAACGGTCGCGACGCAAAATTGCTTTTGGCCAATTACGCGTTCGGAACTGAGCGGTTAATCTACTCGACCTCACAGTTGATGACCAACGGCAGTGATCACAATTCTGATTTCGCCGTATTGTATGACAACCAAGGTAACGACGGCGAAACGGTGTTTCGCTACCCGAGCAAACCGCAGGTACAGGTGCTGGAAGGAGATGTCAGTACGGATTGGGACGAGAGTCGCGGCGATCTTCGTCTCAATTATGTGCATAACGGATTAGCTCGAGTGCTAGTTCGCAATGGTAGTAGGACGCTGTTCCTTTTCCTGGCGGACACCACCACCGCTGAACAGTTATGGCCGCTCCAGGTGCAAGGACGGCCGGTGCTCGTGCGTGGCGCCTATTTGATCCGCGCTGCCGAATTGGCCGGCGACACTTTGTTGCTGTCGGGCGATACCAACGGTCCGACGGAACTTTCTGTTCTGTTCCCGGAATCGATTCACCACACTGCCTGGCAAGGTTCACTGAACAGCCAACCTGACGTTGAGCTTCCTGTGCTGAAGCAGTGGAAATTCCAATTTGAGTCACCGGAGCGCAATCCGGTCTTTGACGACTCCGATTGGACGGTTGCCGATCACGCGACCACCAATAACCCGAATCCGCCGAGTAGCTTGCCGGTTCTTTACGAAGACGATTACGGGTTTCACCACGGCAATGTTTGGTACCGTGGACACTTTGTTGCGACCGGAAATGAGTCGGGAATTACCATTGATGGGGAAGGTGGTAGTAAAGGCATTTACTCGGTTTGGTTGAATGGAGCCTTGCTTGGTACGCAGCCGAGCGGATCCAATACTTTCACCTTTCCTGCCGGCGTACTTCAGCCGGGTCGAAACAACGTGATAGCTATCTTGGTCATGAACGTCGGGCACGAAGAAGACTATTCACCAAATGATCGTTATAAGTCGCCCCGCGGCATTCGAACAGCGGCGATGGTCGGTGCAAGTACTGCCGTTCAATGGAAGATCCAGGGGAGCGCTGGAGGCGAGAATCTGATCGATCCAGTGCGTGGGCCCATGAACATCGGCGGTTTGTATGGAGAACGGCACGGGTGGTTTCTTTCCGGATACCCAGACCACAGCTGGAGCAAGGTGTCGCTTCCACACCGATGGAGCACCATTGGGTTACCGGCTGGCATCGGTTGGTATCGCACGGAATTTAGTCTCCACCTCCCGCCGCGCAGCGATGTGCCAATCGGTCTGAAAATGAGTGACGACCCTGCTCGACATTACCGGGCGCTGATTTTCCTCAATGGCTGGATGCTTGGCATCTACGCAAACGACCTCGGCCCGCAGCACATCTTCTCTCTACCGACCGGAATCTTGAATCCGAACGGCACGAATACTTTGGCGATCGCGGTGTGGGGCGAAGATGGTGCTTCGGCCGGGCCGGGCGCAGTTAGCCTGTATGAGTACGGCGCCTATGAGGGTGGAGTGCCGGTCGCGCCGGTCAATGCGCCAGGATGGAGCGGCGTCTGGGGAACACCGGAACTCCCTGATAATTTGGCGGTCGCTCTGGCAGTCGATAAGTCTGTAATTGTCGGCGGACAGACCGTCCAGGTATCCGGTACTATTACGAATGCGGGGAGCGAGTCCGCTGAGAAGGTCAAAGTGACCATGACCGCTCCAACTGGGTGGACTGTGACGCCGGGTCAGACCGTCGATGTGCCGGAAATCCCTCCAGGGCGTTCAGTGCCGATGAGCTGGGATATTCATATTCCGTCCGGGTTGACTCCTGGCCATTATCAGCTGGGCGCTGTCGCCAACTACGAAGAGCGTGGAGTCAATGCCAGCACGGCGGGTACCGCGGATCTGCAGGTGTTCAGTGTCGCAGTGCCGTAAGATACAACCAAAACGCTGCAAGCGATTGTTCTTCCGAAAATAACCGGAACCGTCGCCGGGTATCAGGCAGCCATGCATATCCTTGCCATCTCGCCGTGAGCCGGGGACGCATAGTGTCGGAATCATTGCCTGCATTTCTGTTTTCCGAGAAACCATTAGCCGTCTCTCAACGGGTTGGCTTCACTGACAGCAGCTTTTCCTTGTGCAGAGTCTCAACCAGGTCGCGATAACTGTTGAACACTATACCGCGCATTCCGTATTCAACCGCCGCTGATACATTGATTTTTGAATCATCGATAAACAGCACTTCTGCAGGATCAATTTCCAAACGCCTGGTGACCTCCTGATACGCGGCCTTGGTCGGTTTGGCGACGCCAATTACGTGAGAGGCGATTGTCTGTTCGACGATCCTCGGAAAAGAAAAGCGATCACGATCGTGCAGCATCTCCCAATGCATTTCGATGGTATTGGTAAACGCTGCAACTCTAACTGTCTCGCTTAGCATAGATACCAGCTCGATCATTGGCGCCCTTTCAGGCCCGATGATGCTTTCCCGATTTTGTTTGATCACTGAGGCCGGTACCAAACATCTGCAAGCCGCTCGGAACGCGTCGATGTACTCGTCCGATCCTGCTGCACCGATCGTCGCTGTTTCTGTAATCGAAAACGGTTCCTTTTCATAGGTGCATCGGGTAAGCGCCTCATAGGCGGCTGTCGCCATTCCATATTCAGATTCCAGTGATCGGCGAGCTTTTTCGGATTGCAGATCAATCAGCACGCCGCCGACATCAAATAAAACTAACCTAACCATCACGGCTGGATCCCACGTTCGAACAGAGTAGTGAGCACAATGGTGGTCAGCGTCCGTTGAACTCCGGGTAGGTTCTTGATCTCCTGAAGCAGACGATTCAAGTCTTGCGCGTCTTTGGTACGAACTTTAGCCAGTATGCAGTCTTCCCCAGCGATGCAATGGCATTCCTCGATCTCGGCGAAAGGCATCAACAGCCTGGCCAACTCGTCCGTACTAGTGCGTTCCAGTCGAATTTGTACAAACGAGCACAAGCCTAGCTCGATCGCCTGCGGGTCGAGATCCACCGTGTAGCGACGGATCACACCGGACTTTTCCAGTTTTTTGACTCGCTCGAAAACCGCTGGCGCTGATAAATAGATTGCTTGACCCAGCTCCGCATACTTCGCGCGCGCATCCTTCCGCAACAAGCCTAATAGCTTTCGGCTCACTTGGTCTACCGGCACAGCTTCTTAACCTCTTTTTGGTTAATGTGGTTCATATTTCACATCCCTCTGGTTATCGCCATGGACTTTAACAGAGTTCGGTATCTGTTCAATTTTAACTAATGCTGTTTTGTGAAATTCAATTTGTATGAATACAAGAGAGCCAACCATATCTCTCGATGCACCGAGTCGTCCTCTGGTTATTGCCGCGTTTTTGATCGTTTATGTGATCTGGGGTTCCACCTATCTCGGAATTCGGTTGGCCATTGAATCGATTCCGCCGCTCTTCATGGCTGGTACCCGTTATCTCGTTGCCGGTGGGGCCATGTTTTTGTTCGCGTTTTTTCGTGGCGCAAAACTCCCGTCGAGGGCCCAGTGGTGCGCCGCGCTCGTCGTCGGCGGATGTCTTCTACTCGGCGGAAATGGCGGGTTGACCTTTGCCGAGCAATACATTCCATCCGGAACCGCAGCGCTCCTGGTCGCGACCGTCCCTATTTTCCTCACGACATTTGCGTGGATAGCTCGACTCACATCACGTCCGAGCGGCGCAATTTTATTTGCGTTGCTGCTCGGATTG
Source organism: Verrucomicrobiota bacterium (assembly GCA_041167675.1). GTDB lineage: Bacteria > Verrucomicrobiota > Verrucomicrobiia > Chthoniobacterales > JAFAMB01 > DASTDH01. The sequence continues at coordinate 12,467 of JBEEIB010000344.1, read as the reverse complement.
GTCGGCGTATTCATCTTATCACGGCCCGAATCGCAGTCTTCTTCGCCGGGGACTCAGCACAATTGGTATCTTGGCGTAACGGTTCTCCTGATCGCGTCGGCGATCTGGGCGGCAGGATCGCTTTATTCTAAGAAAGCGGCACGGCCATCCTCGGCCGTGCTGGGCGTCGGTATACAGATGATCTGTGGAGGAGCGCTTTTGCTCATAGTCAGCGTTTCTACCGGTGAGGCCGGTCGATTCGAATGGAGCAACGTCAGCGTGCGATCAATCCTGGCTTGGTGGTACCTCGTGATCTTCGGCGCAATCATCGCATTTACCGCATATGTGTGGTTGGTTCGCGTTTGCGCGCCCTCGCTGGTCGGCACCTACGCGTTTGTGAATCCGGTGATCGCGGTGTTCTTAGGCTCTGCCTTTGTCGGCGAGGAACTTAATTTCCGCACGATATGCGGTGCCGCCGTTATTGTGGCTGCGGTTGCTCTGGTCGTCTTTTTCTCGAACCGGCCAGCGAAACCTCCACTCGATCGCGACGAGCCGGAACTGCTGTCCAGCTCTGCGTGCACAGCAAAGGTATTAGAAACTCGTCCGGGAGGGATCCAATAAAAGTAGTCCGGTCTTTCAGTGCCTTACCCTTTGTGCAGAAAGAGATAAATCGCGTGATATTTCGCCTTCGCGGTTTCATCCTGCGTTTTCGGTGGTTCAGCCGGAGCAACCCCACCTTCGGTCGCGACTCGCATCACGTAATCGACCTTGTCAAGGGTTCCTGAGCCGCTCTTTGCCTTCACTGCGACCAATAACCAGGGGATGCCGGCTGGAGCAGCCAAGTTTTTTAGGGGAGGAACGGTACCGACGATGCTGCTGCTATCGTTGAGGGTCCAGCTCGGTCCTGCACCATGCTTACCTAGGATCTCTCCGGCCGCATTTTTTAGCTCTGCTTCCGGAGCTTTCAGAGACCACTGGAAACCGCCGGCCGGATTCGGTTTGCTCTCGTAGATCTGAACTCCGTCCGCAACGAGCGCCAATACGATTGAACTATTTTCCGGAAAGGGTAGGAACTCTTCAGCAGAAGCCGATTGGTAAAGCGCGAAACCGACGACCATTGCAACCAAAGATTTGTGAATTCTCATGGCGCGGCCGAGCTTGGCACGGGCGTTGGCCAACGGCAAGCAGGATACGGCCGTGTTTCTCTTCGATTCCCGGCTCAAACAATTAAGTCCGTCTTCACGCCGCCAGGACACCCGGAGTCATCTCTCGGAGCTTTTTCACCGCGCGACTCAAGATTTCCAGCGCTCGCTTGACTTCTTCCATTGTGTTGGTGCGCCCAAAAGAGAAACGCAGACTTGCCCGGGCTTGCTCATTGGAAAGGCCCATTGCCCGCAGTACGTGAGAAGGCTCCAATGAGCCGGTAGTACACGCCGAACCGGCCGAACAACAGACACCTTGCTGGTCCAGAATCATCAACATCGCTTCGGAGTCAATCCCCTCGATAGAAAGATTAGTCGTGTTGGGTAATCGTCGTTCCTTATCACCGTTGACGGTTGCTCCCGGGATTCGTTCCAGAGCTTGTTGCTCGAAAGTGTCCCGAAGCTCACGCACGACTCGATCTTCCTCTTGAATGTGCGCCGCTGCGAGCTCCGCAGCCTTCCCCAGTGCCACAATGGAAGCGGTGTTTTCGGTTCCGCCTCGACGTTTATTCTCTTGACCCCCGCCGACAATGAATGGGAAAAAGCGAGTGCGCCGGTTGACATATAATGCTCCAACTCCTTTTGGCGCGTGCAGTTTGTGTCCGGATAACGAGAGGAACTGGATGGAAGTTGTACTGAGGTTGATCGGAATTTTACCGATCGCTTGGACTGCATCCGTGTGAAAGATCGTTTGTTGCTGTCGACATATTTCCGCCGCTTCTTCGATCGGGAAAAGGACGCCGGTCTCGTTGTTAGCCCACATCAGCGAAACGATTGCGGTGTCGGGCCGGATGGCAGCCTCCAACTGGGAAAGGTCAATCAATCCTTTGGCGTCCACATCCAGCCATGTGACTTCATAACCGCGCCGCGCGAGCGCCTCCGCGTGTCTGATAATCGCACTATGCTCCACCTTGCTCGTGATGATGTGCTTACGGTCTTGATCGATCGACAGCGCCGATTGCAACGCGGTATTGTCCGATTCGGTCCCACAGCTGGTAAAAAGAATCTCGGAGGGCTCGCAACCAAGAAGCCCTGCAACCTGTTCCCGGGCATGCTCGACCGCTCGCGCTACCCGTTTACCGAATGAGTAGGCGCTCGACGGATTGCCGTACTGTCCTTTCAAGAACGGCAGCATGGTTTCCAGCACGGCTGGATCAACCGAGGTCGTAGCATTGTTATCAAAGTAGATCATCGGCTTTCGACTTCCTCAGGAACCTGTTCTTTCGGCTGAATCGGTGCTGTTTGCCTCCTCTGCGACAATACTTCTCTCCATTTTAGATAAAAGTTGCGCAGATAAATCGGGACCGGAAGGAGTGTCATTATGATCCCGACGGAGTCATGCCGATAGAAAATGAAATAGCTTAACGCCAAGAGGCTTCCAAAAAGGCTACACTCCCAGAATCCCACCGGGATGATGCTTTTTCCGGCACGCTCCGAGGCGATCCATTGTAGCAAGAATCGAATGCCGAAGATCAGGCTGCCCGACAACCCGATCACCTTCCAGGTATTCACCTCTATCATCAAAAAAGAAAACGTACCCAACACGGACATTTTTCGCTATCGCATCGAACTCCTACCGTCGCAAGAGGGCGGCCTCAAACTTTGCACGGAGCTGCAGGGTCCGACAGACCGATACGCCGACACCCCCTACCTGCGTACCGGCTGCGAATGTGGATCTTTAGGAACACGATCCGGCTCTGCGACCGGTTGATCGCCATCCCCTCTATCCCGATGATGCGGATCAAAAAAGAGGTCAAAAGCCAGAAACAAGGCCTTTGAATGCCGGGCAAACCAAAGATTGAAGAGGGGAATCGGAATGATCGTCAACAACAACGTGACCCCAATCGGCAAACGAACCCAGAAATCAAGAACAAGATAAATGATTACTCCAAGGAGGGCCGCAACGCCGTAATTAATGGCAAAAATAGAGAGCAAAAAATATCCTGGCTCTCGCTCATATGGATACCCGCATTTTGGGCATCCATCGAGAGGCATAAACCAATCCTCCAGCGAGCGAACCTTGTACCACGGGACGAATATCGCGCGTTCGCCGCAGGTTGGACATTTCCACCGTAGCGCATTACCAATCATCCAAAGAAAACGACCGACGGAATAATCAGATTCATCCGATTGACTCGCCGCCATGTTAGCAATCTACGCTAATGTAGTTTTTGGTCGATGGAAGAATGGAGTTGTATGCGGCGGCCACAACGAAAAATTCCTGGTCCCATTATCACCAATCCAATTTATCTCTTTATTTATCTCTTTATTTGCAGCTGGCCGACGAACGCTACGAAGAAACCTCTTGGGCACCAAATAAACTGATTATCCGATATGAAGGAAAAACGGAGAGTCCTGATCACTGGTTTCGGAATCGTTTCGCCGATCGGGAACGGGGCCGGTGAAAACCTGGCCGGCCTTCGGGCTGGAAGAGACGGAGTGAGTCCGGTGACTGCATTTGACGTCTCTAAGACGCGCTGCAAAACCGCTGGTCAGGTGAATGATGAGCCATTGAAAGCTGTTTTCCCGGCCAATCGCCGGACCAAACGCTTGCATCGAAGTTCGCGCATGATCGCCGCCTCCTTGGCGGAGGCCATGTCGATGGCCGGCTCCCCGATCCCCGAGTTGGTGGTATTTTCAACCTCCGTCGGGGCAATGAGTAATGGAGAAGAATTTTATCGTGCGGTTTTAAAGTCGAGGTCGAGACGTTTAATCGCGCAGTGGGTTGCGAATTACATGCCGCAAAAGCCGATCTTGGATGCACTCGAACTTTTGGACCTTCGGCTTCCAATGCAGGTTATCTCGAATGCTTGCTCTTCCGGAACCAATTCGATCGGACATGCCTTTAACCTCATTCGGGATGGATTGAATTCATGCGTGATTTGCGGAGGATACGATCCGCTGTCTGAACTGGTTTTTGTCGGCTTTGATTCGCTTCAGGCTTCCACCCCGGAGAAAATCCGACCGTTTGATCTGCACCGGTCCGGGTTGGTGTTGGGGGAGGGCTCCGCCGTGCTGATTCTTGAATCGGAAGAGTCAGTGCAAAAGAGAAAGGCGACCGCCTACGCGGAAATTTCCGGCTATGGAGTCTCGACCGATACTTACCATCTAACCCAGCCAAATCCATCCGGCATCGGTCCGAGGCTTTCAATGGAGCGTGCGCTTCAATCTGCTGGATCTGATTCGGTTGATTATGTAAATGCTCACGGAACGGCAACGTTATACAATGACGCCACTGAAGGAATCGCCATTTCTCGGCTGTTACCGGGTATACCGGTCAGTTCTACCAAGTCGATGATGGGTCATGCTCTCGGTGCTGCCGGCGCGATCGAAGCCGTATTTTGCATCCTTGCTTTGCGGGACCGGTTTCTGCCGCCCAACATTCATTTTAGGGAACCTGATCCGACTTGGAAATTTGAGGTCGTAGCCAACCAGTCGCGTTCGGCATCTATCCGAACCGTGCTCTCCAATTCTTTCGGCTTCGGTGGCACCAACGCGTCTTTGTTGTTCCGAGCGATATGAGTCTATTTATTCAAGGGGTCGGAGCCGTCTCCCCGCTCGGGCCTAACGCGACGACCACCTGGGCTCAACTTTTGGCTGGAAATGAAGCCCCTCGCAAACCTTTGCCCAACGGAATGAATGGTCGCGAATATTACTACGTGCCGGTTCCTGAAAAATTCATCGCCGAGGCCGGTCGTCAACCGCGCCTGCGTCGTTCTGGAGCGCTTTCGCTGATGGGCGCGGCGGCCGCATATGACGCCTTGGCGGACGCTGGATTCCAGCCCGACGCGCAATTGGGGGCGCGATGCGCCGTCATCTACGCGATCTGTTCGGGCGGGGTAAATTACACGCGCCGATTCTATCACGAGCTCATTACCCAAGGCGTCAACGCCGCCAGTCCGATGTTGTTTCCGGAAACAGTATACAATGCGCCGGCTAGCCATTTAGCTGCGCTGCTGAAATTGGACGGGGAAAGTTACACGCTAGTAGGTGACTGTGCGGTCGGATTGTCCGCTCTTCATTTTGCCGCTCAGCTTCTTGTCAATCAACCCCAGCTCGAACTCTGCGTGGTAGTCGGCACCGAGGAAGCCGATTGGATACTTTCCGATGCTTTTAACAGCTGGCGCATGGTAACTCGGAATTCGGATTTTGAAGTTTTCGGTAAGCTGCAAGGAACGATTTTTGGTGAAGGTGCGGCTGCCATCGTGTTAGGGCGCACTAATGGGATTCCTGTCGTCCGGAGCGGACCCGGACTATCTTTTTTTTCCAGGCAAGATGCGCTCGCTGCGGCTCGACAGGTCATCGAGCCAATGATTCAAGGAGAAATCCCCGATTGCGTGATTTGCAGCGCCAACGGAACGTTTGTCGATCAAATCGAGGAGCGAGTACTCCGCGAGTTTCTACCGACGACTTTGGTTTATAGTTATAAACCGGCCATGGGAGAAGCGCTCGGCGCTAGCGCCCTCTTTCAGACAGTCTTTGCCGCTTTGGCTCTTCGCCACCAGACCATTCCCGGAACGCGGCACGGTGGGCACCGGCTTCCCTGCCTCACCCGAGCAAGTCGTACGATGAAACTGCACCGCGCATTAGTAACGGTGATCGGGTTCAACCAACAGGTGAACTCACTGGTCCTGGGCAATAGTTGACTGACAGCCGCAGGTTGCGCGGCCTGGGACGTTTCGCCTCCGCTATGGCGCGACCAACGTAGCTCGAAGAGCGAAGGCGCCGCGCGCCCGAAAGGCGCGTTTACTTGATACTCTCGGCGGAATAGATGATAAATGAATTTTATGCCCGATAAGCCGGTGGCTCGTTCTTCTGCGGTCGAGGATTACCTGGAACAGATCCTGGATCTGATCAATACGAAGGGATATGCCCGAGTGGCCGACATCGCTCAAGGTTTGAAGATCTCTCAAGCTAGCGTCACAAACATGGTACAACGACTTGATGCTGAGGGATTGTTGAAATACGAGAAGTATCGCGGATTAGTGCTGACGACTGCCGGGGAAACGTTGGCTCGTAACATCATGCGGCGCCACCAATTGCTAACCGATTTTCTACGAATGTTGGAGATTGAAGAAGAGGTCGTTTATCACGACGTAGAAGGGATGGAACATCACATCAGCCCACAAACTCTCAATGCCATCGAGGCATTGATGGAGGCACTTCGAAGCAACCCCATTATCCTGTCTCGCATCAAACATCAGGCACATGGTCACTGAGCATTTCGAGTTCGCTGGTTGGACCGACAATCTCCGGCTCGCCAACGATCAGGTCGAAGTAGTGATTCTCCGCGAGGTGGGTCCCAGGATTATTTCTCTTCGTCCCCTCAACGGACGTAATGTTTTCAAAGTCGTGGCCGAACAGAGCGGAAAGTCGCGCGAGGAGACCTGGCAGATTCGGGGTGGCCATCGGCTTTGGACCGCGCCAGAAGATTACGGCGATCCCAACGGCCTTACCTATGTCCTCGATAACTTCCCCGTCGAGTATGAAATCAAAGGGGAATTCCACGCGCAGGTGACTCATCACATGCAAAAACCGGCGCAAATCCGAAGAGCTATCTCGGTTCAGTTGGCGGCTTCTGGGCCCCGAGTCACAGTGGAACACTCGCTGACCAACCAGGGTCACTCACCACTTCGATTTGCTCCTTGGGCGCTTTCAGTGATGGCGCCTGGTGGGTTTGCCATCATCCCGCAACCTCTACTAGGGACTCATCCGAAAGACTTTTTGCCCAATCGGTCTCTAAGCTTGTGGCCATTTACCAACCTGAGTGATGATCGGATTCGATTCGGACAGCGCTTTATCCAGCTTCGACAAATCGATCGAGGCCCAATTAAATTTGGTTTACGTCATACCGAAAAGTGGGCCGGCTATGTTCTGGGCGATCATCTGTTTCTGAAGACCATCCCTTTGATTGAAGGGGAAGAGTATCCCGACCTGGGTTCAAATTTCGAAACGTTCACGAACGAGGAGATTCTTGAGTTGGAGAGTCTTGGCCCCTACCAGGAGCTTTCTCCGGGTCAGACCGTGAAGCACACCGAACTCTGGACGGTATTTTCCGGGCTCCAATTGCCGCCCTTTCAAGATGAAGATGCGTTCGCCAAGGCCATCGATCCTTATCTCAAGCAGTTCTTATGATACGAAAGATTCTCACCGCTGGGGTGCTCGCAGTCTTGGTGTCGAGTTGTGCTACCGATGAGTTCCTACAGACCAAAGCGCAAATGGCGCAGAGCATTGCAGGTGAGCAACCGGGTGATTACTACATCGGGCGTCGATTTTATCGCCGGAATTATTTTTTTTGGGGCTATGTGCGCCGACCGCAACAGCCTTGGAGTAGCGCCCAATTGGTGATGCTAAACGAACAAAAAGTTCTAGCGCCCGATCGTGAGGCAAACGCCATGGGTTACGATAATAATAGCGAATATCGCTTGGATGGTTATTTTTCCGGCCAGACGGTTTATGAACCCGCTTCGAACGCGTTCTATCCGGAGTTTGTCCTCACTACCTACAAGGTAATCTCAACCAATCCTCCACGGATTTTTCGCGATCCCAAGGCCAGCGATCCAAATCGGCTGGTGATCGACAAGCCCGAGTGAGGTCTATGAGATGCCTGCCCCGGAGGGGGTTAACGCGTGCCTGAGACCGAAAAATTCGAACACTTTCAAGTTCTGCGGCGGCCCGATGGATCGCTCTGGGAGTTGGGTCGAGGTGCAATGGGAGTCACCTACAAGGCTTTCGATACGAACCTGCGTTGCGACGTTGCCCTCAAGGTCATCAATCCCCAGTTTCTGAATAGCGAGACGGCTCGGCAGCGGTTTTTGCGTGAGGCGCGTGCCGCCGCTCAGCTTCGACATCCCAACGTTGCCTCAGTTTTCCACCTCGGAAGTGTCTCGGGCAGCTTCTTCTACGCGATGGAATATGTGGAGGGAGAAACGGTCGAACACCGGGTCGAACGAGAGGGCGCATTAGAACCTTCCCTTGCAGTGCGAATCACCCGCCAGGTCGCTCGAGCCTTGATTGCGGCGGACAAGCAAAAGCTCGTTCATCGGGATATCAAGCCGTCCAACATCATGTTGGTCCGCGATGAAGACGAAGATCATCTGCTGGTCAAAGTGATCGATTTTGGATTAGCAAAATCGCTTTCGTCCGGCCCTGATCAGTCCGTCACCGTTACGATCGGTGGTTTTGTTGGCACGCCTCACTTTGCCAGCCCGGAGCAACTCGAAGAGCGAGATATCGATATCCGCGCGGATATTTATTCCTTGGGAGCGACCCTATGGTTTATGCTCGCTGGGAAACCGCCGTTCCAAGGATCGGTGGCCAGCGTGATCCATCAGCATCTCGGATCATTGCTTCCGTCGGATTTTTTGGCGACTTTCCCTCCTCGGCTGGTAAGCGTTCTCCAGAAGTGCCTGGCCAAGAACCCCGCCGATCGATTTCAGACGCCGCTTGAAATCAAGCAAGCATTGGATGAAGCGCTCGCCAATTTAAAGGAGGACAGCCCGACTATCCTGGGCGTCAATCTTGAACATTCGGCGACATCTACCGCCAGTGGCGCATCGGGGTTTGCCACCGGGCAGATCATTCAGAATCGTTACGAGATCCTCGGCCAATCGCCTCTGGATCCGGCGATCTTGAAAGCAAAGGATTTGCGATCGACCAGGGTGCTTGCCGTGCGACCGTTTATCGAGTCCGAACGATTTGATGCTCTACAGACGGGCGATCTTAAAGCCGAAATTGGCCGACTAGAAAAGATTCGTCATCCGAGTTTGACGGAAGTCTACGGAATCGAGCCCTCCGGTCATGGGCTTGTGCTGCTAAGCGAATGGGTGCGGGGCTTTTCCTTTCAGGATCTTCTCCGCGCACGGCGATTGCTCGATTGGGATGAAACATTGCGCTTGGTCCGTCCTCTCGCCAGGGTGCTCGACTTTGTCTCGGACAAAAATCTTCTGAAGACCGACCTCTCGCTTCGGCACGTGTATGTCGACCCGGCCGATGCCAACAATAACATTTTTGAGCTCCAGCGGTCGCCGGTAACGAAATGGCCTCCCTTTCTAGTTAAGCTCGATACGTTGAGCTTGGGTACAACCTTGCCCAGTCAGTTTGCTGGGTCGGCTCAAACGGTTGTTCCAGGCCGTCTCCACGCGACAACACGAACTGCGCCGCAACAATTGGCTCACATGGTCTACGAGTTGCTCGGCGGCACCAACTCACCGACTCAGACGCCGGCACCGAACCTTCGCTTCAGCCCTCTTTCTGCTCTTTCCGAAGCCGGTAACGGCACCCTCCGCCCCGCGTTGGTCGATCCAACCTGTTTCGGGTCTGCTAGCGAATTTTTGTCCGCCCTGGAACAGGCTGAGACTCAGGCGCGGCGAGGCGCAATTCCGATGCAGGCAGGAATGCCCCCATCGCTTCCCGATGACTACACGGCAGCGCACACCGAATCTGTCCCGGAACAAGAATTAGAGGAACAACCGAGGACCTCTCGATTGCTTCTGCGCATCATAACTGCCGTTGTTGGAGTGTTTCTTTTGGTCGCCTTGGCTGGAGTTCTGGCGATCAGCATATTTCTGCGTAAATCCGAGCCGATAAAGCCGGTGGTTCACCAAGGTTTCGTTACTCTTTCGTCTAAGCCGGATGGAGCGATCGTGAAATCAAATGGGCGCGAACTTGGCAAAACGCCGCTGATTAAATATCAGCTCCCGACCGGTAAACAAGTGCTTGATCTTGAATTTCCCGACTACCAGCCACGCGCCCTCGAGTTGGAGATAAACGATAATACGACCAATAATCTCGGACAAATCGTCCTGACGAGGGATGTCGGCCAGTTCGTTATCAAAACAAATCCGGCCGGAGTGCCATTCCAGATAGTAGATTCGGAGAACAAGGTGACCTCGGGGATTTCGCCTTTAACCGTGCAGAACATGCCTACCGGCAAATATCAGGTGAAAATTCAGCGGCCCGGTTGGCCGAATATCGTCGAAGATGTTGATCTCGCGGCAAACGCTTCGGTCGCTATCCAGCACACATTCCAGGGAGCAAACGTGTCCCTGAAAAGCGATCCGTCGGGAGCAACCGTATACTTGGCCGGGGCGGCAATCGGCAAGACGCCGCTGAACTGCGCTCTGCCGTTGGGACAAGTGGAGCTGACATCGAAAATCGGCTCGCTGGCTCCCGTTACTCAACGATTTACGCCTAATCCCGACGGAAGTTCGGTTATTGAATTCAAACACACTTACGGTCTACTCTCGATCACTGCTGACCGTGCGGACGCCGAGGTGCTCATCGGCGGGATCAACCTCGGTCATGCGCCAATCGAAGGGATTTTGCCGCCCGGCAAGCATCAAGTAGTCGTTAAGTCCTCTGGCTCTCCTGATCAGGCTCGAACTGCCGAAGTTCAGGCGAATCACCGCCAAGTGATGCAATTCACGTTCGGCGGAGGTGTTTCGGAGGCGAATCTGGCCAATGCAACCAATGTCCCGACCGCGCAAACGACTCCGCCACAGCCAAGCGCTTCTCCCACCGCGATTGGAGTCTCCAAGCCAACCAACACCGTCTTTCACGGAAATACCTCCCCGACAGTTCAATCAACGCCTTCTCCGAGCCCGTCCGCCGCTATCAGCCGTCCTCGCGCTTCAGCGACTCGGGTGTACCGCACGAAAGAGGAATGGGAACAGGGGAAGGAGGAGGCATACCGCAAGTTCGATTCTGATTGGGATGCCCGGAAGAACGCAATGAAGCAGGAGAAGAAGTACATCGAGTATTGGATCGATCACTCCTCCGGTTCAACCCAAGAGCGATGGAAATCCAAAAAGAAAGTGCTCGAAGATAAGCTGGACCAGCTCGATGAACAGAAGGATCGCGCGAAAGACTCACTCAAGCGAAAGTGGGGCGATGATTGATCTGCACTAAATCTGAGGCGACTTGGTTGGAGCGGTCCCGGAAGACGCAGGGAAGCCGCTTCCGGATTCGCTAATTTCTTCGCTATGGATTACCCGATGGCGAAGGCTTCTTACTTCGCTGTGCATTAATCGTCGTCTGAACATCGAAGCAGGCTTCGTCGGGCAGGTGCGATTCCCGAACGGCCCATGTCGCAGTACCGGATCGGGTTCTATTTCGTCGGCTGCGAAAACCGTCACCCTTCCTTAACGGTCGGGAACTCAGGTCCTTTACGACGCGTCAACCACAATTCTAACCTGGGAATCTTCGTTAGCCGTTCCGGGCTCGGTCAGACTCAATGACCTACTCGGTGTGGAGCAGGTAGCCGGTTGTAAAATCTCGATTCGAATCTTTCCACGCATGAAGTTCCAGGAACACGGGATATGCCGCCAATACACTCCGCAAAGCTTATCAGCTACATTTGCACTGCCGGAGCAGATCGTCTTAAACATCAAGCCCTGGCCTTTGAATAATGCCGTTCGGAAAACTTCCAGTTGCGGCACGGATCGGTCTGAGAGCGAAATGACGCAGAGACCGACAAACGCGAAAAAAGAAACGCCGGTAACGGTTTTTCGTAGCATGGGTTTCCAGAGTCGGACCGCTAAAACGTACACATAGCAGAGTGTCGGCTCACGGTCAAAAAATTTGCTGGGCGCAGCAGCCTGTCGGACCGTTGAGCCAAGCGAAATGATGATTTGCGGTTTGATGGCAAAATCGCGTGCTGTGGAGACTGCGCGTTCCGCACCTGGGAGGTGCGGCTACTGGATTCGCGCCGAGGACCGTGATTCAATGCAATATGGCTTCGACAGAGGGTTCACAAGAAAGTCATTTGATCGAGATCCTCTGCACACTACAAGATCGCGGAGTCGATTTTGTGGTTGCCGGAGGAGTTGCGGCAGTGTTGCACGGTGTCGAGAGAATGACTCTCGACCTGGACGTCGCGGTTTCGCTTGACCCGTATAATCTGAGACGCTTTTTGTCGGCTCTCGATCATCTGCGGTTGGTTCCGCGCGCACCAATCCCAGCAAATACTATCTTGGATGATGCGCGAGTAGAAGAGCTGATTCGGGAGAAAAACGCGCTCGTTTTCACATTTTGGAATCCGCAAGAACCTTATCGACAGATCGACATGTTCTTAACTCGGGAGAATAGCTTTGACGATCTGGTCGCCGACGCTCATGCGTTGAACATTCGAGGCAGAACCATTCGGGTCGCTTCACGGCGCAAGCTGATCGAGATGAAAGGTCGCGTCCGTCCTGTCCGTGAAAAGGACTTGAACGACATTAAAGCCCTGACAAAAATCGACGATCATAAACCAGCATCCGATGGAGAACCAAAGAGAAAATAGTC
>JBEEIB010000343.1:0-6334 GCA_041167675.1 Verrucomicrobiota bacterium | reverse complement strand
TCCGAAACCTTGCCGCTCAGATTTCCAGCAGCTAAAGAACGGCCGCGCAATTTGTATCACCGAGATGGACAATCTGTACTTTGTCGCCTTTGGTTATATCGACGGCCTGCGAAAAAAGGGCTTTCGCTATCTGGGAAGGTACGAAACGCTGCAACTCGCGGTTGAAACGGGCGACGCCTTCCTCTGTACTCTCGACGTATCGACCTTTCCGCACGTGCGTCGCGGCCGGCCGCTTTGTGCCTCCCGCCCGGAGGTGAAAATGGCTGGGGCTCAGAATGGGGCAGGAGGCGTTAGAGTGTAACCTGGTCTCCATGCCCCTGTAATTTTTCCAAAGCGTTTTTCCCGGTGTTGGGATATATACGCTTCTGATGGAAGGTATCGCTCCGCATCCCAAATATCCTAAGACACAAGTCCGCCCACGGATGACTTGGTCGGCGCGCGTTCGGCAATTGAACCGACGACGCTTGGCCGTGATCGGAGTGCTTGGATTCGGGTCTGCTGGATTGGGTTTGTGTTTTATTGGGATCAAGGCGGCGCCGCCCGACTCTAAAGTGCTCGATCTTACGGGTGGCGTTCCATCGGCTATAAATGGGACGGTCGAGGGGCACCGGCAGACTGGGCGGTAACAACCCCAGGAGCGCCTCATATCACGCCTCGCTAACGGCGGACGGCCATAGCGAGACGTACGGCAACAGCCGGGGCGGTGGCAGATTGGAAGAATCCCACCGCCTACTCGCATCGGCTAAACACGGCCACAGCCCCGAGTTAGAGCCAAACTGCAGACGTCGATGAGCATATGGTTCGTTTTCGCAAACCTTCTCTGGGAGGCTTCAGTGGCGCTTAGCTGGCAATGGATCCCGTGCTGCAGTGATGTTTTCTACGGTCCCGGTATCTAAGTAGACACTAAGCCCACGAGGACCACCCGAGACCCAGCGGCTTTTTCTGACATGAAAAAGATTCTGGCTCGGTTGAAAGCGTGGATGACTCGTGCCCAATCCTATTGGCACGTGCGTGACTGGCTCGCACATTCGGCGGGTGCTTGGCGTAGGAGCGATGAAGCCCGAGTGCGCAGGCGTAGTGCCACGACGCGCCCCTGGTGGACGCCGGGTTTCTTCACAGAGGGCCATTTCCTAACTATGCTCTGGGTGCTCGCGCCATGACGCAGTTCTTTGTCGGGCTGCAGCGTCCCTCAACGGCCTTCGCATTTGCGTTTTCCATGCTCTCGATCAACGTCCTGCGTAACCGCAAACGCGGGTTTTTTACCAATAAGTGGCTGCTTGATAGTGGCGCGTTCACGGAGTTGTCTACGTACGGGTGCTGGAGAACTAGTCCGCTAGAGTACGCGACGCAGATTGACCGACTACGTAACAACGGCGACCTTCTCGGAGCGGTGAGCCAGGATTTCATGTGCGAGCCGCTTATTCTGCAAAAGACCCGGCTTACGGTGCAGGATCACCAGAGACTCACGATCGAGCGGTACGTGCGATTAGTAGAACTCACGGACGCCTATATCATGCCAGTGCTTCAGGGATTCTCACCGGAGTCGTACGCGGCGCACGCGAGGGAATACGGCGGGCTGTTGCGGCAGGGGCAATGGGTTGGGGTGGGAAGTGTCTGCAAAAGAAACGGCAACCCGCGCCAGATCGAAGACGTTCTCTTGGCCATCAAAAGCGAGCGACCCGATCTGCGATTGCACGGCTTCGGCATAAAGCTAACTGCGCTGAGAAGTGCGACAGTGCGATCCTTATTGTACAGTTCGGACAGCATGGCCTGGAGCTTCGCGGGGCGGAGCAAGCGGGACGGGAGCGAGCACGACCCGCGCCTCGCACTTGCCTACGCGGCAAAAGTTGAGCCGCTGCTCAACCAACCACTCCTGGTACAACCACAGCTCTTCAGGCAGTGGTCACTCGTACAATGACGCGTGGACGCCGATGCAGACGTTTACTGGCTTCTCGCCGTGCAAGTGTAGGAGCGAACACTCTATTGTATCGACGTAACGCGCGCCCAGCTTCAAGTCGTGCTCGTTGGAGATCGCTGCGCCTCCGAATCCCCCATCAGAAATTAACAGTGACATGGTTGGCTGGGACTTGCGATATAAAGGCCTCATGCAAAATACCTAGCACCCAAGTTGCTTTCCAGGAAACGATTAGAGCCGACGGCGGTCTTGTAACCTTGCGTATCTGCCGACGGGATGTGGAACAACCAGCAACCCGACCTGTTCCCTTGCGAGTGCGCATCCACCAAGGCCCTCACGGTGCTGTCTTACGGCGCCGGGCAGGAATCGACCTGGCTCTTGTACCAGTGCGCATTGTCCAAAGAATTTAAAAGGAGGTTCGCTCCTGGTCGATTGCTAGTCCTGGGATCGGATACTGGCGACGAACACGATGAGACATATGAGCACATCCACTACACGAGAAAGTTCTGCCTAATTCACGGGTTGGATTTCGTTTGGATCGAACCATCAATGGGTTTCCACTCTGTGGCGTGGAGCTCTCTAGTCGCGCAATACAGGCGTAACGACACGATAGGGTCGCTTATGTTTAAACGCTGTTGCACCGACAATCTGAAGATTCAGCCCTTTTACCGTTTCCTAGCGTCGTGGCTGCATCTTAACTATCGGGGCGTTCCATACGAACGAAACCACCGGAGTCGGACGTTCCATGCTTTTGCTGGGATGCACGGAAAGATAAACGTGATGATCGGATTTGCCGCGAACGAGCTGGAGCGAAAGGAAAAAACTCTAGCGGGTCATTCGCAAGAGAACGGCTACGTGGCGACTTTCCGGAAGGCGAGCGTCGAGTTCACATTTCCCTTGATCGACCTCGGGATGGACCGTGCCGCTACCCAAGCCTCGATTCGTGCCATGGGGCTGCCGCTTCCTCCACCGAGCAACTGCAAGCGGTGCCATTTCCGCCGACCAGTGGAATTGCTGTGGCTTTACCGCTTCGAGCGAAATTCCTACGACGAATGGGTGGAGCTTGAGAAAGCCAAGATAGAGAAATTTGCTGAACGCACCGCTGCCAGTGGCCAACAGAATTGTGGTGTCTTTGGAAGCAAGCTCATTCCGCAGGTTTTGGAAGAGGCAATGGAAAAGTACGGAGCGATGAGTGATGAAGCTCTTCACGAGTTTCGTATGAGCCACGGTCACTGTGTTTCAAATGGCTACTAATCCCAATAGCCGCTCTTTGGAATGTGGCCTCATCGAGTTAGCTCGCGCTGCCAATTCTCACGCTACTGCAGGCTGCCATCAACGACCCAAAAAGGCAGGACAGCAACGTGATCATCGAGCCGTTCAATAGGCTCAGATCAGCGACCGATCTGAGCCAGCAGCAGCGGACAGACTGGCTTGTAATTTTGAGAAGGAAGTAAGTCCTAAGCCCGCAAACGGAGTCCGTCGGCGTTATCCGCGGAAGCCCGAACTCTAAAGGCCAGGATCATATTCCGGGACATCGCCGACTTCAGCTCTCCGCACAAATCGGACAACATAGTTTCCTTATCAACTCCTGAACCGGGACGCCGAGCCAACGGACGGTGTAACGCACGTGCAAGTCACAGCAAGTTTTCCAGCTTCATTCCAGAGCGTATCTAGAATTTCGGATGACCGCACATGATGCCTTAACTGTTAAAGGGCGCGTCGACGCCGAGGAGAGCGTGGGCTACGTTGGGCCTTCAGGTGGATGGAAAGCGCCCGTGGTCGCGAAGGTTTATGCCCTTTCTAAGCCGCCTGGAAGTAACCTGGCTGAGAAGCAACGCGCAGCTTCAATCTACCGTGACATCCGAACAGGCGGTGTGGTTGGGAGGCGAGGGCTTCCTCGCGAGGTTGTGGAACTGATGTATTCCGATTACTTGCGGCTGAAGTCTGTAAGTAAGACAGGGAAGCTTTGGAATCGGTCGAGGCAGGCGGTCTGGGAGATCCTTTCGACGGCTGGATTTCGACTAAACTCACCTCGAAAAAACGAGGCGATCGAGCATGGCGGCCTTATATACCGACGTTCCGCCAAAGGCGGGTTGTATCGATGCACAACCTCGCACCGGCGGCTGCTGTATCACATTCTTTGGGAAGAAATTCACGGTCCACTGCCGGAAGGAGCGGAGATTATTTTCAAGGACGGAGACAAAGAGAATGTCGCGATAGATAATTTACGTTGCCAGTCGGCCACTTCAGCCAGTCGGGCACGCGGCACCCGTAACCAGTACACAAAAAAGCGAGTAGCGGTGGAGTTGATGCAATATGAGCGCGTTTTGCGCTCTATCGCCTTTAAGCGGTTCGGGTGGCTTCCCGCCGATGGCGTGGCCGAGTTGATCAATGTCGGGCGCGCTGCCGTCGCTGAGGCACTGGCGAACCCGGATACGCGCCACAGAGACGACCTGGAGAAAAAGCTCTACTGGGTAGCCCGCAACTCGATGACTAAGGCCAGTGAAACAATTCGTCAAAACATCCGAATTCCTTCTTGGGCGAAAGGTGCCGGGCCAAGAGAGGTTTCGCTCTCGACTCCGATTGGTTACGACGAGCAAATGACCTTGGAAGACGTGCTGGTGGCCAGCGAACCTGACAAGAGCGATGAGAGAATCGGAGCCCTGCGGCGAGCCCTTGATCATTTTCCTGCTAAAAGCCGGGAACTCCTTCAGCGGCGTTTCGTTGATGGCGCTTGCGTCCGGCAATTAGCGGCGGAATACGGAGTTACTCAAGGCAAAATCCAGGAGCGTCTATCCTCGGCAGCCGCGAGCCTTCGACGGCTGGTAAAAGTAGAAATGTCTGCTGATATTGGTGGGGGATGGCAGTCGTTCAATGCGCAGGCGCGCTAAAAATGCGCCTGACGGTGCATAGCAACCTTAGGGTGAGGCGCGAGAAGGAGTTGATAGCGCACTGGGTCGGGCGCAACCTGAAGACCCCCGCGGTCGTCGCGCTAATTTGTCCCAGTGGGCCTGGACAGTAAAGTTGGAGGTCTTTTGGACCGAGCTACGTTCAGAGCCTATTTACCGAGCGCCTTGCGAACGTCAGATGCCATCACCCCTACTTTTTCCACCGTCTGTTTGAGTTTTTCAGGAGTGACACCCAGCTCTTTGGACCAGTACTGCACTTCGTAGTCTTCGTGCACATTGATCCGATCTCGGTCCCGATAGTCGCGTTTACTGGTGTCGTCTGACATACCATCTATTCGCCCGTCAGTACGCCAGCGGATTCTCGCGCCGCACTATCAGTTCAATGCCTCTCCTCTTCTCCAGTACTGGGAGCGGAACTCATGCATCATCCGGCTGACCTGGAGGACTTGGTTTACACGGGCGACGATGCGGGGAAGATTGCTTTGGTATGCTTGGCCACGACTCGTCACCACGGCCCGTACCAATAATCAGCTTACGGTCATCCAATTGGGGGAGCTGGTGGCGTGGACGGGATTCTGGCCCGTGATTGTGCGGAGGGACCTACGGATTGCGAGGATGCCGCAAAAGCGGAAAACACCCCGCCAGGCCTGGGCGTAATGCGCTTCAAATGTCGATTCCCTGGTTATCCAAAAACTGCTCCGGATTGGCGACATTCGCGCGGATCTTGGCGAATAAACGCAGGGACTCTAATTCCGGATACTCAGCCCGCGCCAGGAGCCAGCGCGAAAGGAGGCTAGCAAGCGCGTGAAACGCTTCCTCTGGTTCGGGTGATCGTTCTGCTCCAATCTCCGTCCAGAGGGCGGCGTCGAGAATTTGTATGCTGGTAGGCTTAGGACTCATTGTTTAAATAGCAGAGATATTGGCCCTGTTCCGGACCGATAACGATCTATGCGCCGGCAGCGAATTTCAACGATATGATCTCTAAGGCTACCCGTGCCATCACAAGAGAGCCGGCTCGGGCGGCCCCGGTAGAAACTGGCTCGTGGATCCGGCAACTGGCCACGTTGGGATCGGCTTTTTGTGTTTGTCTCTAGAGCGGTGAAATCATAAGAAGGACTCATTAATATGATGCGGACTGCGTACGATAGCGAAGGGCGGAAATATTTCGTTGAAGAGCCATTGCTTCAACCGCGCGGACCGGTTCAAACAACGGATGCCGACGGAAACTTGCCGTTCACCAGTGGATTTAACCGGGGACTGCGCCAAGGCGCGTACGCGGGAGGAAGTGACGGCAGTTATTTCACCGGGTTCCTTGCCGGCATCTTTCTGTTTTTGGTGGCCGTTGTGCTCGGAGGGCCCGTTCTTCGCTGGTCGCATCACCTTTGGACTCCGATTTTAGGGCGGCCAACCACTCGGACCGGCGGCCTCTCAAATTTAGTGAAGGGCCTTACGTCAGTTGTCGTGTGGGTTCCGTTCTATGGTGTCGTAATCGGCGTAGCGTCGTCGTTGG
>JBEEIB010000342.1:0-10817 GCA_041167675.1 Verrucomicrobiota bacterium | reverse complement strand
AGACCGGGCACCTCAAAACGCGACTACCCAGGCTAAAGCCCGAGCTATGTTCCTAATGCCCATCGGCCCGATATGGGGACACGCCGTAGCTACCATCGCCCCAGCTCACAGATCCTGCCCTCGCCCGATCTGTTTCGACCTACCGTCTTTCACAGCAACATGAACGCTGCACCCGCGATGAGAGTAGGCACTAACGCACCCAGGAAAAGACCAAGCGGAGCAATGCCGCCCTCGCCGAAGCGGGACGATAAGATCGATATTCCTGCCGGATTTGGTGCGTTAGCAATCACGGTCAGTCCGCCTCCGGTGATTGCGCCTGCCATCACTGCATATTTCAACGAATCAGAAAAATTCGGCACCAATGAAGCCAAGTAAGTAATGGCCGCGTTATCGTTGAACGCAGTTAGGATCGTGGCCCCAATCATCATGGGCAACTCGGTCAGCTGCTTGAGCACTGGAACGATCCACCATTCCTGGCATCCGCCATGAATGACCAGCGACCCGAGAAAGAAACCGACCAGCAGGGACTGCCGCAGCGCAATTTGGTGTTGCCGCCGCCGAGTGGCGGTCACGAACGCGAGGAAAAAAAGAAAACCAAAAACGATCAATACCGGATAGTGAGCGTTCACTACCGTCCAAGTCAAAAAAAGCAGATGGATTAGCGTGATCGTCCAGGGAACCTCTCGCTGGTCCTGGGTTGGCTCGTCGGTCTTCGGTTCGATAGCCAATTTCTTGAGTTCCTTTCGAAAGAGCAGAAAAAACAGAAAATTGGACACTAAAATGGCAATTACCGCCTTCCAGCCAAAGTTTTGTAGCATGAAGAAAAAGTCCCAATTCCAGTGTTTCGCCACCATCACTACAGGCGGAGCTGCAAAATGACTCAGAGTGCCGCCGAGAGACACATTTACGAAAAGAAGACCCAGCGTTGCATATTTTAAGTGAATGCTCGGGTGCAGACTGTAAAAACGATGGCGAAGTAAGAGCGCGCTGATGGTCATTGCTGCGGGTTCCGTGATGAAAGAGCCGAGGAGCGGACCAATCGTAAGGATGGACAACCACCACATTACCGGACTGCCGCGTCCAAGTGCGGCGATCCGGGCAACTGCATTCTCTGCCAGGCGTAGGACCGGTAACGAACTGGCCATTGACATAATGACCACGACAAATGCTGCCTCAGCGATATTGACGTGACCCACGTAATTGACCATGGCCGACCACCCGTGAAAAAAGATGATTGCGATCATCAAAGGAATGAGCCAAATCCCGAAAACGGCTTCAATCTCGCCCATAAAGTGGAAAAACTGAGCGCGAAAGAGCAGTCGATCCCATTCGCGATCCCGTCGCTCGCGTTCAAGAGGTTCCAGAGCCTCGATTGCTCGCGCTCGGATATCATATTCATGAGCGAGCCTTTGAAATCGAGAAACCAGAAACGTGTGCACGATGGCGATGAAAAAGATGATCGTTGCCACAGCGTTGAACGGCTCTTGTTGAATCCGGGCGAGAAGTT
Organism: Verrucomicrobiota bacterium; assembly: GCA_041167675.1. GTDB lineage: Bacteria > Verrucomicrobiota > Verrucomicrobiia > Chthoniobacterales > JAFAMB01 > DASTDH01. The sequence goes on along the minus strand of JBEEIB010000342.1, from coordinate 9,310 downwards.
TGCCGCTGAGAGTTGGAATTGATTCGTCTTGGTACCTATCGCTGGAGAGTGGAAATTTCTGATCGCCCGCGGGTTCTGCGGCTTGCGTTGGCGCCACGCCAATCAGCAGAAAAGACAGGATCAGGAATAGAATGTACCAGAGTTTCGTCGGAGAAGATCGGTGGCTCCGACTGCGCCTCGTCGTCCGAAACTCCGGAAGCTTCGTCGGACAAGTCGGCGTATGGGCGTCTTGGTCCCGGAGGGACGTCGTGACAGTAGCCCAGCAATTCATTGCTGGGTCAGATTTGAAACGACGCGTCCGTCCCGCTCGGGACGATAGAATTGATCGCATTTGGGCTGCCAATACCACCCCATAGTCGCGAGATGGTCGATCGGTCCTGCCGCGATGGGCTGCGTTTCTCTCTCGATTCCCGGCACTTCGTATCGGGCTACTTTCGCAATCTCCCTGCGGGACGCCGAACGGTACACATTCCCCGCGCGCCGACCCGCCCACTCGCCCACTCGCCGATACGCACATTCACAGTCCCTTTGCCGCTAATTCGGCCAAACAGCGTTCGATGGCATTGAGCGCGTTCTCTGCGTCCGGACCTTCGGCAGTGACCAATAATTCCGCTCCGGTGCGGATGTCAGCAGTCATGATATCCATGATGCTTACTGCGGAACAACTACGCCCATTCGCTTCCAGTGTGATCGCACTTTTGAAGCGCATCGCGCAGCGGACGATCTCACTGGTGGGGCGGGCGTGCAGACCGGTCGAGTTCGTGACCTGCATTTTGCGGGTTAGCTTCTTTGCGGAATTAGATGCAGGAGGCATGATGCAATCTGTCGAACCGTTTAAATAGCGTGAGAAGGGGCTGCGGTGAATTCATCCTCGCTGATTTCCTCGATCTTTAACACGTGCGGGTTTTCGCAGCAAAGCTCCAGAAAGCGATCTCGATCGTCATCGTCCTTCAATTCCACGAGGATGAGCTGAGTACTGGCATTGCGCTTGCGCGCCCAGCCCGAAACCCAGGGAAGGTACACAACTGGAGGAAATACATGAAATTGGTAAAATGCAGCCTCCTCGTTCTGGAATGTGATTCGAAAGCAAAAGCGGTACATCGCGCCGTAATAAAACCGCCATGTCCGTGGACGCAAAGGGGAAGTGATCAGTAATCAGTGATTCGTCATTTAATCGGTGGTGATCCATCGAGTTGTGATTGCGCTACGAATCTTCCGCGCGCTTTCTCTACAACCTCTCACCTCTCACGAATCACCAACCCTCCGAGTTGCCTATCTATGATTAACACTACCGGTGCTTCCGTCTTCGTTTGGCGGCCTTAACGAGCCGGTTCGCTGGTCGCCAGGCGTCTCGTTGGTCGAGTTCTTGGAGGACCAGGCTGGCGGCGCCGCGTGCCCAGACTACGTCACCCCAATGATGAATCACTAGATCGAAATTATCTCGGAGCGGGGCAATAACTCGCTCCTGAATGGTTGCTCGCATTGATTTTTCAAACAGGTGCGCACAACTCACCGCACCCTCACAAATTACCACCCGCTCAGGGTTAATGAGATTGACGAAATTGGCGATTCCTAGGCCGAGGTAGTTGCCCATCTGTTCAAAGATTCGGCGATAGCGACGATTTCCGGCCTCCGCCTCTCGCACTACTTGTTCGAGGAGCGCGATCCGCGCGTGGTAATCCAGTGGTTGCGCGGGCAGCCGGAACCCGGCGCTCTTAGCCTCTCGCAAAATAGCGAATCCAGCAGTATGCGTTTCCATGCAACCGTGCTGGCCGCACTGACAAATTGGTCCGCCAAACACAACTTTGGTGTGCCCAAATTCTGCCCCGATCCCCCGGGCGCCTCGGAATAGTCTCCCATTTAGAATCAATCCGCTCCCGGTTCCGTGCTCGATAGTGATAACGATAACGTGTTGCAAACCCTTGGCCAGTCCAAACCAATGTTCGGCCAGAGTCACTAAATTTGCGTCATTCTCGATAAAGACCGGCGCAGCAAAACGACTCCGCAGCAATTGCCCGAATTCCACATTGCGCCCTTTGAAGACCGGACTCCAAAACACTGTCCCGGATTCCGCCTCAACAAAGCCGGGCAATCCGACTCCGATTCCACTGACTTCATCCAATGTCTTATTCGCCTGCTTTAGACAGGTCCGGACTGCCTTCGCTACGAAAGTAGCCAATTGGGCAGGGGAGAGGTCGAGCGGTTCGCACGCGATATTTTCCGAAGCAAGCACGTCGCCGGTAAAATCGGTTAACGAGACGACTATCTGATGGGTGGCGATCTTGACGCCGGCTACATGCATATAGCTCGGGTGCAATTTCAAAGCCACCAGTGGACGGCCGCGCCCTCGGGCTGCAACCGGAATTGAGTCCTCTTCAATCAAGGCGCCTTCTTCAATCAAGTGACTAACGATACTGGAAATAGTGGCTTGGCTGAGGCCTGTCACCGCGGCCAGTTCCGATCGCGAGATCTGGTTGTCGTGGAGCCGAATGGCATGCAAAACGTCAAAGCGGTTTATATTTCGAATGATCGCGGGACCTCGAGAAGCCATGGAATGAGATCAAATGTGGGGGGAATCACATCTTTGTACGTGAGGAAGCACTGCAAGAGCAAGAGGGGAATGCTTCACATCTGTGTGTGAACGATCACGCCATGTTTTGTCTGTGCGCGATTCCTCACCTATCCTCATCCCTATGCTGATATTTTGCCTGCGGAATGAGCCTGTTATGGCGATAAGAGGAACACGGAGAAAACACGAATGAATGCTGCCAACCGCATCCTTACCGGCTCGCCTGATCGATTTAGGCGTCAGATCGAGTTCATTCTTGAAATTGACCGGCTGAAAGAGGTGTACCGGCAAAGTCATATATTGTATGCCGACCGTCACGAGAACTCGGCTGAGCACAGCTGGCACTTGGCAATCGCCGCGTTGTTGCTTTCCGAATACGCGAATCAACCTGTCGATACTTCGCGCGTGATTCGGATGGCGCTTGTCCATGATCTCGTGGAGATCGATGCCGGGGATACCTTTATCTACGATACTGCTGGCAATCTCGAAAAAGCGGCCAAAGAAGAAAAGGCGGCCGAACGGATATTTGGATTGTTGCCATCTGACCAACGAGATGCATGGCGAGGGCTCTGGAAAGAGCTCGAGCAGCGGGAAACTGTAGAAGCAAAATTCGCTAACGCGCTCGATCGCCTGTTGCCAGTGCTCCATAACTATTTTACCAATGGCCGTAGCTGGAGGGAGCATGGAATTACCCAGCAACAAGCCTTGGAAAAAAACGCCGTGATTGCTGAAGGTTCCGAAACCATCTGGAATCTGGTGGAGAAGCTGATTCGCGACACACTGCAAACGCCGTGATTCTTGATTCGTGATTCGTGATTCGTGAGAGGGGAGAGGGGAGCAGTCAGAACATCGGTAACACTTCTGGTAGGGCGGTCCGTCCCGGACCGCCGAATCAGCAACGCGATCGGACCTTGGTTTAGACCGAAGCAGTCACGAGATGGTTTGGCGACCCTATTGCCAGGTCCAACCGGCTAGGCTAATCGGAATCCAGCGGTCACGGAGCGGTCCGCCGTACCCAACACTAATTACCTCTCACTGCTCACCGTTCCGAGCGTTCTCGGCGATGACGGCGCTCCCGGCGTTTCATTGGATCCCCAGCTCTTTGTGCAGTTTCTCATAAGCCGCCTGTTGCTCTACACTCCACGGACCGGTTTCGTCGACAAACCAGTGTTTAGCAACGGCCGCGCGACCGATCTCTGTCTGAGCGCATCGTTTCTCCAAAACCTGGTAATAACGATCGCCGATTTTTTCGTCGCGATCTTTTACCCATAGACCTGCAGCGTTTACTACGTCAGCGAGCTCAGGCGAATTGTCGTCGAGAAAGCCGGCCGCTCGCATGGCCAACGCACCGGCGATGACACGATAATGAAACCGCACATCCGGGCTTATTTTATTTTTGGCGAGCCGCTGCAATTCCGGTTTTGATGCTTTCACAGTGATCGGGGCGAGAATGGTTTTTTCCTTGCCGTCTTGGTACCGCGTAATCTGGTACACACCTGCTTGCCGCTGCTGTGCCAGATCGGGCAATTCAAAGTCGCCGCCTAAGGAGAACCCGTCGGGAAATCCCTCGGTGCCCATCAACTCCATTCCATCATGACGGGCCAGCCAGGCAGCGGTAAACCAGCCGCGTGCGCGCGCGAGCTTTGACAGCTTTTCGTCTGCCCCGTTTTTGAGCGCCTTCACATACTGATCTAGCACCCGGTCATAAGGAGCCTGCAGATAGTGGGCGGCCTCATCGTAACGATCCTCACGAACCAGTCGGCGTCCCAGCAAATATCTCAGTTTTCCATCTTCATCGGTGGGATTTGTCGTTCCCGATGGAGCGGGCAGTCGGTCGACGTAGGCCTTCAGTTCGTCCGCGGTTACTACTCTTTCCGCTACGAACGCCATGTCATCCCATAGTCCGCCCTTTCGGAGAACATCCAGCGCCGGGATAAAGTTTGCCCGCTGGAGATGCAGTGCGCCGAGATCGCCGCTTGCAGATTGGACGAAGGACCAACTCCCGCCCTCTCGGTGCAATTCGTCTTCCCCTTCGCCGGATACTCCTGTCCATCCGGTGTAAGTCTCGATTGGCTCTACCGACTGCCAGGCCTGGGCCATGCTCTTAGTAGCCTCTTCCAGTTTGCCCGCGCGCCGCTGTAGTTTTGCTCGGAGCCAGCACGCGGCCGGCGCATCACTCTTTGCCAGTTCAAGCCAACGGGCAGCGTCCTGGTATTTCCCGTCCGTGTACGCTACCCAACCCAGATACTCGGCATCCTCGACCCGATCGAGATGCGCTTCCTTGATTACCGAAAGCCATCGACTGCACCGGTTAACTCTCCGGGGTTCTGCCGATGACCCCTCGCCGGATAGATCAGCGCTCGATTCCGTGGCCAAAATATGCGCGGTCACCAGACGACGCAGGAGCGGATCTTTGGCTGCTGTCGTCAGGCCAACAAGGGTCCTTTGATCGTTCACCTTTTTTTGTTCCTCGCTCCATTTCTCCCGTTCATCTGGTTCCGGGCCGTAGTTTAGCATCCCTTCGATCGGCTCCCGATCCGGGATCAGCGCCTTGAGTGACACAATCGCGCTCTCGTCACCGAGTGCCAGCTGAGTCAGAAAAAGTTTCGCCGCCTTATCTGGATGATTTTGCTTCCATTCGCTGCGCCCTTCCCAACCATAGCTGTCCGCCGCCAATCCGAGCGAATCCGCAAATCCATCTTTCGCTAGATCGCGCGTCCGCTGAAACCATTGCACCGCCTCGGCGCTGCCTGTCTTCAAAGCCACTCTTCCGAGCATGAATGCCGCCCAAACGGTCCGGTAGTGCCGTTCTTCGGCCGGACGATTCAAGAGCTCTTCCCACGCCTTTCGGGCTCCGTCCCAATCTCCGAGTCGATAGGCGAGCGCCCCGCGGTGATAATCGGCAAACTCGGACGCAAACTCTTCCGGTTTATCGTCCGCTTTTGCGATGCGGTCTCGCGCCGCTTTATGCTGTTCTGTCGCTTTCTCGGAGTTCTCCGGTTTAATCCCACCTTCTCGTAAAGCGGCCACGAAGTCGCTCACGTCGACATCTGCCGTCATCTGGCTTTTCGAATCGTCTACGGCGTCGTCCGTTTCGGACTGTCTCTTGCTGGCCGGAGCGGCAACTCGCTTCTCTGTTGGAGTGAAGCCCTTGGCCAACCGCTTGGCTTCCAGCTCCCAATAGAACTCCGGCGATGCGTTTACATTCTTGCCTCCTTCGTCCAGATATACGCTAGGACCGTAGTAGCCAGTGGCATCACAACACTGAACGGCGGCTACCGCGAGAACGGCTAACCCCCAATGCTTGTTAAAAATGAGCCCCGGTAAGCTCTTCCACTTGCGACCGAACGGTCGTGACCTGGTCATACCGGAGCCATCCTATACTACGTTGCCCGCCCGGCGGCAATTGCGAACGAAAGCCCGAGATCGGAGTGAAAATCGCTCTTTCTCTTTCGGTACGAACCGTCCATCCTGGCAGAGCATCGCAGGCCATCAGCGAAGAGCTATGCCACGTCACGGTTACAACGATATTTTGTTGATTATCCGCCTCTCCCACATTGGAAATCGAGAGATCAATCGGATTGTCCCCCACCGTTGCGACCTCCATCTTATGAACCGGCACCCGTCCGGCCATTACCGCGGAAAGAGTAGCCCAGCGCCAATTCCGGATGTCTGTAGCCACCGGTACTCGATACCAGAGCAACTCCATCAACTCCGGAGGATGCGCTGCTTGCCATTCCTTTACCAACTTCGCGAGGTCATCTGCATCGCTGGCAAACTCTAGGATATGCGTCCCAGGCGGCCAAGCTGGATCCACACTATCCATTGCCACACCCAACAATTTTCCGTTCGCGTCATAACCGGCGAGACACCGATAGGTCGGCAATGCTACCGAAAATGGAAGTTTCAGCTTAGCCGCGTTACCGACCCATTTCCGCGCCAGTGCAGTGTCGCATAGAGCTGTGCGCCCGCTTTCCTTTAAGATTGGTACCGAATGCACCTGGAGCACATATCCATCCACTTCATGAACCAGAGTTGGGAATTCTGGCTGATCCAGCCACGCCGGGAGCGCCGTGATCACAAAGCGAACCGGCCGAATAACCGCTCGCAGTGTCTGAAGCCAAATGCGATACCCATTCAGCTTTTTCTCAGCGCAATCAAAGTCGAGCTGGAACTCGCTAAATTGCACCCCGTGAGCACTGGCAGCAGCCAGCAAGGATTTCGCCGTCTCCGCAATATGCCGCGCTGGAAGATCGTCGCTTCCGAATGGGCCGGGAAACGGTGCGACGCGTAGCGCAATTGCGACTGGTTTCTTCGAATCTTTTAGCGTCTCCCAATCAATGGTTGTCCAGATTGTCTGCGGTACTCTGCCAGACCAAAGAATTTCTGCTCCCAGGATCACCACTCCGTCCAATCGGGTCTCTGCCTGAGTCAGAGCATCAGCTACGGCCGAGTTCCAGGCCCTCTGCCAAAGATAGCCGCGCTGGGTCAACGGTCCCGATGAGGTTGGCGCCGCCTGATGGCACCCGATTGCCAGAGACATGACTAGACCTAGGAAGATCTTGGCGGCCGCCCGGCGACGCGGTGCAATAGGATCGAGCGGGGATGATAGCACTTGTCAACGAACGTCGGCGAACGCCAACGAACGTCAACGCGCTGAGGTTCTTTGGTGTTCATTGACGTTCGCTGACGTTCGTTGAATTTGATTGAGTCACAAAATGCGAATTCCTCTGTTGCGGCAGTCCTCCTTTTGGTTGCTCACTCTGTCAGCACTGGCGCAAGCTGCGCAGTGCATTCAACTTACCGATGCGCAGGCACAGAGTGTCGGGAAGCGTCTATGGCAAAATGAATCCGGCGGTAGTTTCGCCGGTCTCACCGCATGGAATGCCGGGGAACAGTTTGCTTCGTTAGGGATCGGTCATTTTATTTGGTACCCGGTAGGAAAACGTGGCCCGTTTGAGGAAAGTTTTCCTCCATTGCTTGTTTTTCTGCGATCCTCAGGAGCATCGATTCCAAACTGGTTAAGCGAAGCGCATGGATGTCCTTGGGCTACGCGGGCCGAGTTTTTGGCTGCGACAAAGAGCGAGAAAATGGTGGAATTGCGCGCGCTTCTCGCGAGAACGATCGGCTTACAAGCTCGGTTTGCAGCTAATCGTCTCGAACAAGCGCTACCGAAAATGCTGGCAGCTGCGTCAGCAGACAAACGCGCTTTGGTTCAGCGCAATTTTGCGAGAGTAGCAGCCCTTCCGAACGGAGCGTACGCGCTGGTGGATTATGTCAATTTCAAGGGAGAAGGAACTCTAGAGACCGAGCGCTATAAAGGTGAAGGCTGGGGACTGCTGCAAGTGTTGGAGACGATGGGAGAAGGTCCGGCGCTTCAAGAATTCAGCCGAGCAGCGGACAAAGTTCTCACTCGACGCGTTCAAAACTCGCCGCCCGAGCGAGGCGAACAGCGCTGGTTAGCGGGTTGGCGCAGCCGCGTACGAAGCTATGCGGGTTGAAGGCGTATCGGTGTGTCGGATGCGGAATGCCAACGGTAGCGGCGACTGTCCGGTTAGGCCGCTGGTTGGGCGCAACCGCGGAATTTGGCCGGAGCTGGAGGATTGGCGCTACCACAAACCGCAGTCGCCATCGTTTGGCGTTGCCTTGAACGTGTCCCTCAAACAAAGCGCCGAACAAATCCCTAGTTCGTCGAAAACCACACATGCTCCGGTTTTAATTCGCACAATTGCCAAGCAGCAACTCGCTGTATTCGCGCGCGCCGAGTCTGAACCATACGTTCGGGCGTCAGAGCGATGGCGACTGCGGTCTGTGGCAGTGCCAAGCGCGCAGATCCGGCCAAATTTCAGGGGTTGCGCCCAACCAGCGGCCTAACCGGACAGTCGCCGCTGAAGACACGGCTACCCGCCGTTTTGCTTTCCTCGTCATCACTTCCGGTGGCTCGCACTATCCAGCGAATACCGGTCCCAGTTAGCGGTTGCTAACAAAACTGCGAAAAACGCGACATAAATCATTTGTTCGCTTGCTACGGTCCAATTCTGGATCTGGGTTGCACCAAATGTCAGGAGACACATAAATAGGGTGCCACCGATCAGAGCCGGGCGAAGATACCATCCCGCGATTAGAATGATGCCAAAGATAAGTTCGAGTGGGGGAATAATGTCGCCTACCAATGTTACCACCGGGCCAGGCAACCAGGTTTTCTCGAACAGCTTCTGCATGGCGGCAGCGAGTTCGGGAATATTTCCGATTCGGGTAATACCGTGACCGAGTAAATTAATACCGAGAGCAAGCCTGGCCAGAGCGTGGGCAAGGGAAAGATCGTTAGGCGAGAGAGTCGGATTGGGTCGTTCCATGGGGCATGATCATACGACATTCATCCGGCTCGGCTCAACCTCGCCGAATAACAAAATGACAGATGACAAATTGGTATTAATGGCGGCGACCGGCCGATGTATGTTCCGCGTCCGCGGGAGACGAAAACCCTTCTCAGAAGCGATTGGCTCAACTCACCCAGAAAGCGCAGTCGCCATCGGCGGTCGTCGTCTGCTATCTGCTATTTGCTATTTGCGATTCAGTACGGTAGCAATCCGCTCTTCGAATGGACGTCCGCATTCCATTCCAGCTGGTCAAAGTTGTCTATAGCTGTTGCGGATGCTGGAATAATGAGCTACCGTAGACACAAGCTTACATCGATAGACAAAGCGGAACTGTAAGCGGAACTCTTTTTTCGGGCAATCA
>JBEEIB010000341.1:0-3985 GCA_041167675.1 Verrucomicrobiota bacterium | reverse complement strand
GAAAATCGATCAATACGTTCGAACTTCCAACAATCAAGCGCAACCTTTCGTCTGGACCGCCACTGCAGATTCGATCTTCGCTAAAGTCCAGCGACTATGTGAACGTATTTCCGGGACGGGACACTAGAGGCGTTTATAAGATAGCTTGCTCATGGCGCATGGAAGCGCAAACTATCAGTCGCGAGTTTCGTAGACCCATAATTCAGTGCCTTTATTGGCGCGACCCGGAACGGCAAGATACAAACTATTGTGTTTCCCAACCTGCCCGTAATAAGCACTAGTGCGTGCGCCAATGGCGCTAGGGATCTTCGCGATGCGTTCGTAATGATCGGGATCGATCTGCTGGTAGACGAAAATAAGGCCCTCTCCACTGGGAACGTAAATTCGCTTACGAGTGGCGTCGTAGGCCATATCAGCTGTGTCGGACGCGCCCGGCAAACTAGCGAGAACTTTTCCTGAATCGGAATCCAGTACCAAGAGGCGGGCTGGTCTGCGCGCGGAAACGAATAACCGATGGTGCTCCTCGTCGAGCGCCATGGGAAAGTTTGTTCCGGCCTCCCTGAGTTTCCACTTTTCGATCTTTTTCCCGCTTCGATCGATCACGGCGATTTCGCTGACGGACGCCAAATTTACAAATATTCTGGAACCTTTCTCTTCCAGCTGAAAAGATTCAGGGTGGGCACCGAGTTCGAAATCGCCTTCGATCCGTTTGTTGGTGGTGGCATCGAACGCGCCGATGGCGCCGTCTCCGTAACCGACATAAACACGTTTCGTCTTCGGGTCATAGCGAAGTTGGTCGGCGTCATCGGGAAACTTCACAGTATCCAAGAGTTTGTAGGTGTCGGCATCAAAAACTTTGCAGGCTCCGTCGCCTTCGTTAGAGACGACAATGCGATTCAAATCTGGTATGTACAGCGCCATCTGAGGCTTCACAAATTCCGCCTGCATGGTGTGGACGCGTCTGCCTCTGGCGACGTCAAGGACTTCTACCGAATCATTGCCATAGACGGCCGCGAACACACGGTTACTTTTATTGTCGACTCCCATGCGGTCGAAACGCCCTTGGACATCTGGCATCGCAATGATTCGCACCAAAACCAACGGCGCGGTTTCGTCATTCGAAGGCAGTTGGGCGTTTGTTGTGATTGCCCACCCAAACAAAACGACCAAACCTATCGCGCATAACTTTCTCATGTTGCTCCTTGGCGAAAGCCTAAATTAATCTTGACGCGTAGACTCTAGACAATGCGGCCAGTCAGCTTAGGCCAGTCAGCTTATTCGAACACAGAAATTGGCTTAGTTCGCTGTATCCGTTACTGCTAATCCTCAGCTTCGAACGTCCACACCACTCTCCCCGGTCGCGACTTAATTTTTGATGAAGAAATCGTCAGGATCGCTCCTCGGGGGGTTGAACCGCTGAAAACTCCCTGTAAAGCAAAAGATCGTAAACAATCTTTAGCACCCCGGCCAGAAAGAAAGGCACATTAATCCAGGAATGGCGGGCAAACATGAGTCCCACGAATAATGGGCTGATCGCGGCGCCGGTGGTTCGAGCGACACCAGTTATTCCCGCTGCCGCTGATCTTTCTTTCTTGTTGACCAGCGCCATGATGTAGGACTGCCTCGCGGGAACATCCATCTGGCTGATACTGAAGCGAACGAGCAGAACCAGCACAGCCAATTTTAGATTTGGCATCAGCGGCACTAGAATCAGCAGAATGTTGGAAGGCAGGTGGGTAAAGACCATGGTGTTGACGAGACCCCATCTTGCAGCCAGCCGTGAGGCTACCAGGGCGGATATTCCAGCAAAGATGTTTGCCCAAAAGAAAATGACCCCGAGCGTCGCTGGATTGACGCCAAACCGAAGATAGAACCAATAGGCCGCGAAGCTCTGCACTACAAATCCTCCCGCGAAGGAGTCCAACGCGAATAGGCTGGAAAGTTTGAGGACTACGTGATGCGACCGGCCGACGCCGAAGAAACTCTTGATCGACAGGGGCGAGGCCGATTCTTCTCGGGGCACGTGCACTTCCGCCGCAGACGAAAGACCGATAAACAAACAGATCAGCACGACCCCAATAACCGCATAGAGAATAACTACCACACGGTAAGTCGCGACCGGGGTCATGGCGGTTTTCTGCAGCGCATTTGTTATCAGTCCGGCAAAGAGTGCCCCCAGCGCCGTGGCTAATGAACCCGCCAAGGTATACCAGGCGAAGACCTCAGTTCTCGATCGATCGGGAACGACGTGGGCGAGCGCGGCTTGCTCTATGGACAAAAATGGGCCGACTTCGTTTCCACTCGGACTTATTACGCCGATGGTCCCAGCGATAATCAGGAAAAACAGATTCCTCGTAACAGCAAAAGCGAGACCCGCAGCCGCCATCAGAATGGCGCCGACGATCAGCATCCGGCGCCGCCCTATGCGATCAGCTCGTGTGGTGAGGTACAGATAAATGACCGTATCGCCGAGCAACGTCAAGGTAAAGAGCAGGCCGGTTTGGGATTCATTGAGACCCAGGCTAACGAGGTAGAAAACTAAAACTACGGAAAGCGAGCCGTATGCGAATAAACGTAGGAATCGGGTGAGGAATAGCAGATGCCCGTCACGCGTCAGAACTTTCAGAGCGGCGGGGACGAAGGCAGCCGTAGTCATTGCGGTAGGTCACTCCCGCCTCTCAAGTTTGCCCAACTCTTTTGATAGAGGAATGTTGAAAGCTTAGGGATTAGGTACGGCGTCATACACAACCATACGTGCCACCGGTTTCCCATCTTCTTCCTGTTCTGGCGTGTACACGCGGTGCGTCTCGACGTCCACCGCGAGTGTATGTACCGCGTGTTGCACCTTGAAATCCTCGATCTTTCGGTAGCGGTTGGGATCATCCTGATGAGTAACGGAAATGGCTCCGCTGTAACAGGCCGCATAAATACGGCGTAGGCCCGGGTCAAACTTGATTACATCCACTCCGTCCGGCAACTGGAGGAACGCAATGGATTCATGTTTGTCGAGGTCGAAAACCGTCAGCAAATTGTTTGCTTCACAGGCCAGAAAGGCACGGTGATTCTCTGGGTCAAGCGTCATGCCGTGGTTCCCCTTGCAGCGTCCGACTGGATATCGGCCCACAATCTCATCCGTCGCCGGATCAATGACCGCAAAAATATTCTGGTCTTGCAGATTCACGTACACCTTGCGCGCTATAGGATCGTATTGCGGCATGCCCGTCTCGCTATCGAAACGTAGGGTTTTGATAATTTCGTCCTTGGTTACATCCACAATTGCTTCCGCTTTGCCCCGCTCGTCTGACACATAAAGCTTGTGGAAAGGCGCAGCATAAGCGCTGCCGTCCGGCTTCTTCTCGGTTCGCAATTTCTTGATGACTTTCATCTGCTGCAGGTCGACTACCCCGATCGTGTTATCGCCTGCATTTGAGGTGTAGAACTTCTTCAGTTCCGGTAGGTATTCAATGCCTTCTGCGCCAGGAGTATCGCGTACCGTCGCCACCACCTTGTTGCTGCGGATATCGATGACGTAGGTCTGCCCAGCCGCAAGATGTGCCGAGAGTAGATAGTGATCTTCGCTATCGATAGTCAGATAGTCGAAACGTTTCCCTCCCGGGCCGGGCAGGTCGAATTCGGTCACCTTCTTCAATGTTTGGCCGCCGTTCATTTGAGAATTCGTTGGCCTGATAAAAATCACTCCGGCACACACAACGACTATCAGAACAATTTTTCGCATGAATCCTCCGAGATGCGTGAACCTGTCTATTTAGTCGAAATCTTTTTCAATGCCGCAGCGATTCCCGCGCCGACCGAATCGGGGCTGCCCACCGCCCAAAAATGCATAAAAAACAACCTAGGTTGTTCCGTCAACATGTGGCTGTGCAGTGCGGTCACATTAATTTTGTGGGCCTGGAGTTCCGAGATGACCGGATTTACTTCTTCCGCCGTCAGCACAAAGTCACCGGTGGTCGCTACGTTCGATGCA
>JBEEIB010000340.1:0-5624 GCA_041167675.1 Verrucomicrobiota bacterium | reverse complement strand
CGGAAGAACTTTATTCTGAAGCCACCGATGCTTGGAACGAACCCAGCGCTCAAAACGATGTGGAGCGAACTATGCAATTTTATATTCGGCTCTATTTACCGGACGATATTCTGGTCAAGGTAGATCGTTCCAGCATGGCCCACGGCTTGGAGGCGCGTTGTCCGTTCCTGGACATCAACGTCGTTGATTTTGTTCGGCGCATTCCCAGTTCCTTTAAGCTTCGCGGCGGAATCACCAAATATCTTTTGCGGAAGGCGGTTCGTGGACTCATTCCAGACGAGATTATTGATCGTCCGAAAAAGGGCTTCGGGGTTCCGATCGGACGCTGGTTTCAATCCGGAGATCTCCGCTTTACTAGCAATTCATCTCCCTCCTTGCTGAACTGGGAATGGATAAACCGACGATTATCGGAACATCGGGCGGGAAAGAGGGACGACCGAGCAATGCTGTGGTGCGCGTGGTTGTTGGCTCATTCCGAGCAAACCCGAATAGCAAATAGCAAATAGCAGATAGCAGATGACGCTCTCCTGACTCCTGGCTTCCGCATTCCGCATTCCGCGATCCGCATTTCTTCCTCATGCCTAGCCACCCGAACTATACGATTCTGATTGGCTTGTTTTTTTTGGCTTTCGTCCAGGAAGACTCGGCTGTGGTGAGCGGTGCGTTGCTGGGTTCTAATGGCGTATTTCCTTATTGGCAGACCTTTGCCGCGTGTTTCCTCGGGATGTGGATAAGCGACATCGGGATTTACCTGATAGTGAAACTTGGCGGAAGCCGCGTTTTGGAATCACGTTGGGCACAACGATTACTCCCACTGCATAAAACCGATCGAGCATCGCGTTGGTTTGATCGATACGGTGGATTTACGCTGATCTTTAGCCGGCTGGTCCTGGGAACACGCACCGCACTTCTGATTGTGTCCGGTTTACTAAAGTATCCCACTACCAAGTTTCTGATCGTAAGTTCGACCGGTGCGATCGGATGGTTGCTTTTGGTGTTTTCTCTGTTTGTATTTTTTGGGCAGTCCGCAATGGCCGTGTTTGGCATTCGGTGGATTATCGCGCTCATTGCTATCATCAGCGGTAGTGCTGCGGTGTTGGCCGCGCGAATACGCCTAACCGCGAAGAAAGATGAGAAAAAGGATAACCACGAATGGACGCGAATAAGTAGATGTATTGGTATCCATAGATGGATCCGATAGCCTTCGCGGATTCTGTTCATCTCCATTCGCTATGCTGTCGCCGTGACGACCGCCAACGTTTCCCGATTCATGTCAATCTGTGGTCTTTCTCCCTGCCGGCTACAGAAGAAGATGGCGACTGCATTTTTCGCCGTGCCAAGGAGGCAGCTTTACTTCAGTTTTTAAGTCGGGCGAATCAGGGAAATAACGGGACAGGCCGTTACCGGCGTTACCGGCGATGACAAAAGAGCGATGTTCACAACTTCTACCGACTCTTTGTGATCTTTGCGTTCTTTTGCGGCTATTTCTCTTGGCAAATCTGCGGGTTAAGGTTTTATCGGCGTTCCCGGCGTTCTTCCTAGGCAATGGCTAGCTTCCTCTTGATCAATTATGAGTATCCGCCAATCGGAGGAGGAGCTGCCTCGGCTACGTTTCACATTGCCGCGGCGTTGCGCGATCGCGGACATCGAGTCGCGGTTCTCACTTCTGCCTTTCAAAAACTTCGCGGTAGCGCAACCGAAGATGGTATCGAAATCATCCGTGTTCCGGTCGGTCGAAAAGAACCGTATCGGGCTAGTCTGCTGCAGATGGGCCGTTTCGTAGCGGCGGCTAGCGGCATGGTGCGCAGCGTCGCTCGTCATCACTCGGTCGACCAGGTCATTGCTTTTTTTTCAATTCCTAGTGGTATCGTTGCCTGGTGGTTAAATCGCCGGACGAAGATCCCATACGTCGTTTCGCTCCGAGGCGGAGACGTGCCCGGCACCGAGCCGGGCCTCCGCCTGTTTTACTGGCTCCTCGGACCTCTTCGAAAAAGAGTTCTGAAAGAAGCGGTTGCGGTCACGGCGCCGGCCAGCGGGTTGAAGGAGCTCTCGGAAAAAATTGACCGGACTCCGGTGCTCGTGATCCCAAACGGGATCAACACGTCAGTGTACCGTCCGGAGAAACGACGCGACCTGACGGAAATCGTATTACTGTCGGTAGGCCGGCTCCACCCACAAAAGAGCCCGATCCGAGTGCTGGAAATTCTCCATGCAATTCGCCTGCACGGAAATCTGCCCGCACGTGCATTGCTGATTGGCGACGGGCCAGAGAGAGCCCAACTGGAACAGTACGCCCGCGAGCAACAACTAAGCACACTAGCAAAGTTTACCGGGTGGCTTGACCGCTCAGAAGTGGCGCTTGCGTACCGATCGGCTACATTTCTGGTGCAACTCTCTACTTACGAAGGCATGTCAAATGTTGTCCTGGAAGCGCTGGCCTCCGGTTTGCCAGTCGTGGCTAGCCGCATTCCGGGCAACGTTGATCTGGTATTAGATCAAGAAAATGGTTTACTCTTCTCGTTAAACGAGAGTTGCGAAATGATCGCAGCGGAGATCGTGCGGCTCTGGAAGTCGCCCGCTCGATGGCAGCGGATGAGTAACTCGGCGCGGATCAGCGTCACCGCCAAATATGATTGGCAGGTAATCGCTTCCAGCTACGAGCGACTTTTTGATCGCCACGAGCCTTTGGCTGCACAGAACGGAGAACATTAGTTATGCGGATTTCTCGAAAAGCGGAGTATGCTCTCCGCGCATTATTTCTCATTGCTCAAGATCCCCCCGGCAAAATTCACCAGATTCAAGAGCTCTCTGAGCGAGGTCACATTCCGGTTAAATTCCTCGAGCAAATTCTCCTGGCGCTGCGAAATCATGGAATTCTCTCCAGCAAGCGAGGCGTTGGCGGAGGCTACACCCTGCGCAAACGTGCTTCGGAGTTGACTATGCTGCAGGTGATTGAGCTGCTGGATGGCGAGATTGCTCCTTTGCCTTGCGCCTTGGATAGATGGGCGGATCGGTGCGGATGCCCGGATCCACTTCGTTGTCCACTCCGGCCGGTGATCAAGCAAACCCGAGAAATGATTCGAGAGCTCTTTGGCTCCAAATCGATCCAGGATATGCTCGATGAAAGCCTGGAACGACCGGTCATGGCTTTCGAAATTTGAGTAGATTGGATCTCACGCCAAGGCGGGAAAAACTCACGCCAAGACGCAAAGACGCCAATAGGTAGGGACCGGCTCCGGTCGATCCGTGTTCGAAGCTGACGTCCAGGCGCGAAGACGCCGAGAATTTTCCGTAATCTTTCTTCAAACCTTTGCGTCTTTGCGTCAGACTCTTGGTTCTTTGGGAGGGTTTCGCTTCGGTCCACGCGAACACGGACACGCGGAGCGCGTCCTTACCGCGAAGGCGATTGGCCATCGGTTGGTTTTTTGGAAGGCGATTCGGGTAAAGGTACATCGCTTGGAGGTTCGAATTGGTCATCATGGACCTTCGGCAAAGGGATCATATCGTACCCAAGAATCGATCGCATTCAGGTTCGTACTCATTCTTTTTCTCCTTGGTTGATCAGGCGCTGAATCCGCTGCAGGTCCTCGGCATCAATCTCTTCCGACTCCAGCAGCTTCATGACCAGGAGCTCCGGTGAATCGTTAAAGAATCGGTTGAGGACATGCTTGAGGACTTTCTTTCGCGCCTGGTTGCGATCGATAATCGGGTGGTAGACGAAAGCCTGTCCCTCTTTCGTATGTTCCAAGTATCCCTTCTGTTCCAGGATCCGAAGCGTTGTGAGCACGGTGCTGTAACTCAGACCCAGCTTTTGCGGTAGTGCGTTAACCACTTCGGCAACGGTCGAGGCTCCTCGTTCCCAGAGGACTTCCATGGGACGCAACTCTGCGTCGGTCAAAGTCGGTGACGGTTTGCGGGCCATATCTATTAAAGAATTAGTCGGCAGATTAACGCGAACGATAGTCCCGTCAATTAATTCTTTAATAGATCGGAGAAAGTAGCCACAGCAAGGGCGCAAAAAGAGGAAAAGGGCTAATGCTCTTTGAATACTCGCCAACACCTGCAGATAGCGGGTTCACAAGAAGAAGAATAGCCGCAAAAGAACGCAGAGAACGCAAATATAAAACATATGTATTTTTTGTTGTATATTTGACTGAATCGCTATAAAATATTCGCGAGCAAGAAACCGATGAGCATTATCAACGAACTTTGCGAGCTTGTGCGCGAGACGGCATACGCTATCCATGTTTACCATGGCCACGGCCACCTCGAAAAAGTGTACGAAAATGCGCTTGCACATCGCTTGGGAAAAGCGGGCTTAAAGGTGAAGCAACAACACCCAATCACGGTCTTTGATGAAGATGGAACGGTCATCGGAGAATACTTTGCTGACTTAATCGTGGAGGAGATCTTGATTGCCGAACTCAAGGCCTGTCGAGCGCTGGTCAACGAGCACACCGCTCAGATACTCGGCTATCTCAGATCAGCGCGAAAAGAGCACGGCCTTCTGATCAACTTTGGCAGCTACAAATTTCAGATTCGCAAGTACGCGATGAGTTTTCAACCACGGGCTATTTAAAGAGTTTCAGCCCGTTTCTTTTTTTGCGTTCTCTGCGTTCTTTTGCGGCTATTTTTTTTGGTTGCTCTCGAGCGAAGATCCAGCAAACAACGGCCGGAGCAGAACCGCACAGTCTTCCAGCAGCCGTTCGGTACTTTGATCGAAAGCATTGGATCGCTCACTTTCCACGTCGATCGTGCCAACCACGTCGCCTTGGTCGTTCGAAATCGGAACGATGATCTCCGAACGTGTGCTGCCAAGCGCAGTAAGATAACGAGGATCCGCGCCCACATCTCCAACGTTTACCGTTTTCTTCTTTGCGATCGCGTTACTCGTTAACCCTTTGGTGATGGGAAAGATTGGATATTCCGGCGCCGCCGGGCCATCCCACACCAGATTTCTGACCTCTCCTCTGCTGGCATCAACGTCGTATAAGCCAACCCAGCGATAGCCGGCCGATTGGCGCAGCGCTGCGGCGACCTGTTGCAGTCGCTCCAACCTCGGTCCCCACTTGGCAACGATTTCTGAAATCTGGGATAAGAGCGCTTCCGGGTTCATTTCGGTTCTCTTGACATCTTGGATGGTTCTTCCGCCGTTGCAAACCCAGGGCTGAAATACCGAACCAAGACGCATTTGCGCAGCCAAAGGCGTTGCCGCGATGGTGGCTCCCGGCATTTGCTCGCACCGCAGTATTGGGTTAATCTGGCTACTTCACTAAAATGGGGGCGTACTGGTTTCGACTTAAGGTTTGATGACCGGACTGCATGCCGAGGACGACTCGTTGGCCTCGTTAAAAATCGAGTCAAAAAAATCAATTGCCAACCAAGAATTGGCCCTCGCGGCTTAATTGACCGTGACGTTTCCGACTGGACGCCTGCTAAGGTCGGAGACGACGACAGCAGGCTGGTCTGAAAGCAGAGCGACCGTGCTGGAGGACGAGAAAATTTCGTGGACGCAAAGGGTAAGGCAGGTAGCTGACCGGCTCGCTTTGCTCTATTAGCGGTCAGATAAGCATGTAGAGGTTCGATCTGACGGTCTTAAGGACAGGGGTTCAACTCCCCTCGCC
>JBEEIB010000339.1:0-4025 GCA_041167675.1 Verrucomicrobiota bacterium | reverse complement strand
GGGCGGTCCTTCACCGAACCTCCGGGATTGAACCATTCGGCCTTGCCGCAAATTTCCACGTGTTCAAATTCACGGCCCATACTTGCCAGCCGCAACAGAGGAGTATTGCCAATGCGCGCGAGGATGGATTCTCCTGCGCGAGCAGACGAATAATGCGGTGTGCCGGTGGAGGAAGCCATTTGTTTCGTCGCGAACATACTCGATTTCAGCCGGTGGTGCGGGCAACTATTAGATGCCCGACACTACAGCGCAGATATAATGGCCTTCGCAGCCTTCAATGATAATACGGATAGATAGCGAAGGGCCAAATGGGCCGCTTGGTGGACGGGCGTTGCGATTATCTGCTCAGGACCGCTGGAGATCTCGACGTAACTACGTTTTCACGATGGCCTAACCATTTTCGACAAACGCGCCGTTTTACCAAATCAACGAATAAACCCACAAAATGCTGTTCATTTAGCGGCAGCGTGATGATCGTAACTGATGACTCGGGTAATCTTCCATCCGCCGTCTTTGTATTGCCACAAGTGAACGAACTTTCCTTCGCCAACGCCCTCTTTGGCTTCATTTCCGGGGTGATGAAAGCGATGAACGCCCATTTCGACTGCGCCGTATCCTTTCATGTAATAAACTTGTAGGGTTCCTGGAACAAGCTCGCGGGTGACTTTGCCGCAGATATTCTTTTTCACGCTCTCGGTTAAATTTGCTTTACCCAGGGTCACACCCCCCTGGTCATGGTAAAACTCCACATCATCGACAAAGAATGACGCGAACTTATCCAAATCACATTTGTTGTAAGCGTCGAAGAGTGAAGCGTCCAGCATAGTTAAGGCCTTGTCCAGTTCCGCTTGGGAATTGATTTTGTCCAGGGCCGGAACCGTTTGAGCATTGACTCGGCCAATTCCTAAAGAACACGACGCGAAGAACAACAGCATTCTTGTAACGGCAAAAACAGCTCTCATGTGTCCCCCATTTGCTCGAAAGTTGATTACGGATGAAGGTACGTCATGCGCGACAAAATGTTCCCGTCGTTAGGCCACTGTGATGAAAGACATGAATTAGGAACCCCTTTTTCGCGATGGCGTAATTCTTGTTAGGCGTCAAAGAGGAGAAAGGCTACCTAGCGCGTTAAAACTCGTGCGAATTCTATTTCGCATACTTTAGCAGCGAATCTCAAATACTTACAGTTTGAGTTTTAATCACCGCTTCGTCAGAAGCGATCCGCCCGTCACGAATATAAATGATGCGATGCGCGTGCTGCGCGATGTCGTGCTCGTGAGTCACGAGAATAATGGTATTGCCCTGCGCGTGCAGGTTCTGAAACAAGTTCATAATTTCGTCGCCGGTTTTGGAATCGAGATTCCCGGTAGGCTCGTCGGCCAGCACGATGGACGGCGAATTCACGAGAGCGCGAGCGATCGCCACACGTTGCCGCTGTCCACCGGAAAGTTCGTTAGGCTTGTGATGCATGCGATCCACAAGGTCCACGCGCTCCAGAGCTTTCTTTGCTTTTTCAATGCGTTCTTCCGCCGGCGTGCCATTGTAAATCAGCGGAAGCTCCACATTGTGAAGAGCCGTGGCGCGTGGCAGAAGATTAAAAGTTTGAAACACGAAGCCGATTTCTTTATTTCGAATATAGGCAAGCTCATCGTCATCCAGGTCGCTCACCAGCCGGCCCGCCAGCCAATATTTACCGGAGCTGGGCGAATCCAGGCAGCCAATCAAATTCATCAGCGTGGACTTACCCGATCCCGACGGCCCCATGATCGCTACGTATTCGCCCTTGCGTATCTCCAAGTCAACGCCGCGCAAAGCATGCACCTGCTCAGAACCCATTTCGTAGACCTTGGCGAGTTCTTGCGTCTTGATAACCACGCCAGACGACACCAGGTCTTCGCGATACGAATCCGCGGAAGCGGTTTCAACAGCCATTTGCATCTCCTCGCACTGCGCTACTTAACTCTGACCTTCTTCTTCAGGCTTCTTGGGAACTGTGTTATCTACCTTGACGCTCGACGCTGGTTTCAGCGTGCGCAGCGCTTTATAGCTTCCAACCACAATCTCGTCGCCGGGCTGCAATCCCTTGGTGATTTCGATGTCCGTCACACCGCTGATACCCGTCTCGACCGAGCGAAAAACCGCCTTCTTGCCGTTGACCACAAAAACGCCCTGCACTTCTTCCTTTTTGGGATCACCAGGCGCAGGCGGGGGAGGCGCTGCAAGCGTAACGCTGGAGTTGCCGTTTTTGCTGGCGTCCTTGGCCGCTTGTTCCAGGTCCTTACGTGTCCGCACCGCCAGTGCCTGAATTGGAATGGCCACAACGTTTTTCTTCTCCGCAGTTTTTATTTTTGCCGTGGTGGAAAGCCCTGGGCGCAAATTATCGGGCGGCGCCCCCAGCGTGACTACCACCTTGAAATCCTTGGCTTCCTGGGTGCTTGTGGTGCTCTGGGTAGTGGCCAGCCCGGAGCTCCGCAGCGTAGCCTGCGAACCGATTTCGGTTACCTTACCTTTGAATACTTTGCCCGGAACAGCGTCGATGGTCACATCGGCATCCTGTCCGGTTCTGACGTTTACAATGTCCGTTTCGTCGACTTTCACTTCCGCGGTCACCACAGACATATCCGACAAGGTCATCAGGAAGCTTCCGTTCGAATTCTGAATTCCGGGCACCACGTACTCGCCAAGCCGCACAGGGAGATAGCTCACAATTCCGTTAATCGGCGAGATGTAGGTGGTTTTGCTCAAGATGTCCTTGGTGTGGACAAGCACCGCTTTATTCTGGTTCACCATCGATTGCGTCTGATTCAATTGAGCCTTCAGCGACTGAACCCGAGCCTTGGAAGAGTCAACCGCGGCGAACGCCGCATCATAAGTTGACTTGCGTTGGTCGAAATCCTGCTTAGGAATCAATCCGTCCTTAAACAAGCCTTGTCCACGTTCCCAATCGAGCTTGGCTTTTTCCAGGTTAGCCTGTTGTTGGATTAGGTCGGCCTGGGCGGAGCGGAAACTGGCTTCCGCCGCTTGGACGCCCATTTCAGAAGAATTGATAGCCGCAGATTGCGCTTGCACGTCGGCAGTGGCCTGCACGGCTTCCTGCAGCAACAGCCGGTCGCCCTTCTTGATCTTGTCGCCCTCTTTGACCAGGATCTGCGTAATTCTGCCAAACCCTTGGGCCGTCACGTTGGTATAGGTCGTGGGTTTGATCTCTCCGGAAGCGGTAACCTGGGAAATCAGCGTATCCTGTGAGGCCACTTTCGCGGTCTGCACGGTGACCACGCCCTTATTGGCCTGGTTGATGCTGAACAACACAATCCCGCCGAGGACGACCACGGCACCGACACCAAGCGACACCTTTTGCCAAGTCTTCATCGTTCATTCCTTACGAGGGTCCGCACTGGCGGACACATCACGCCCACAGGCATAAAGACTTTATAAAGCTTGGATATACTTTACATACGCCGTAGCTGACCAAAATGTTTCAGAGCTGCAGGCAGGTTACAGGGAAGGGTGACAAACCAGCCGAACCTATGACACCCCACCGTACCGGTTACTCATGCACCATTTTAGTTTCAAAGCAACGAAAAGGGAAGGATGCGCTTAGAAGCCTTTTCCTCAGCGTACCGCAATTTCCCACCGCGGTCCCCCGGTTGGACGAAGAAAACCGCATTTCTTCTTTGCGATGATTTGAATAAGCACGGCAGAAGAATCGAGAACGCTAATTGATGCTATAATTCTCGCTCGCCGAGTGATTTCTGGCTCACACCGCGGAGAGGTGGCAGAGCGGCTGAATGCGGCGGTTTGCTAAATCTACCTGCCCTGTTCGTACTCGCCACGTTTCAATTGTTTTGAATGACTTCGCACGCTGTCAGTTGCACTGAACCATCCCATTTGCAAGCTAGAGTGCACCAAGAGTGCACCAAAACAAGCGTCTTGGAGCCTGTTTCCACGTGATTGCAAAACCAGTGTGTCGACCCGACGCAGTCCGGGCCGATCTTGGGAAATTAGAGATTAGGGTGACGGTGTTG
>JBEEIB010000338.1:0-7965 GCA_041167675.1 Verrucomicrobiota bacterium | reverse complement strand
AAGTCTTCAAGAAGGTTGATTTCATTGCTCTACCGACTCTTCAGAAGTTGCCGCCAAGGATTCCACCCATCGGCAAATCCGCCCTTTTGGAAGCGCAAATAGCCCTTTTTGAAGCGGAAATGTTGGGCGTGCAAAACACCGTTGCCGTGAACTTTGCTGGAAATCCTGCGCTGGCGATACCGATTCCATTGGATGATAAGACCATTCCCGCAACCAGCGTGCAGCTTGTCGGGCCACGGCTGAGCGAAGCCGGACTTCTCAATGCGGGCCGGCTGATTGAGGATAGCGTTCAGCGCTTGATCAACAGATCGCTGCTCGTGAAATCCGCGCGCTAGACGCACTTGCCGTTGGCGGTCCGATATCGGTCCAACCAAATGAAAAAATACCGCTGTGTCAGCGCTCGATCGATTCTGACCGGCCTTTTGTTGATTATTTATTTCACCGGTTGCGCGATCTCAGAAAGACGTTCGGCGAGCGGCTCTCACGATCACGCGTGCATTGTTTACTGGCCGCACCCTGAAAACGATCGAAGGTTGAGTCTGGCAATTAAAGATAACATCGACATGAAAGGTGTGGTGACAACCGCTGGCTCCGAATATGTCGCCAAGACCAGTCCCCCGGCTGCAAGTGATGCGGAGTGCTTAGCGATCGCACGGCAGCGAAAGGTCGAGATCGTCGGAAAAACGAATCTGAGCGAATTTGCGGTGGCCCCTTCTGGGCTGAACGCATATTACGGAACTCCAAAGAACCCGTTCAGTAAATGGGGCCGGCTTATTCCGGGAGGTTCGTCAAGTGGCTCAGCGGCGGCGGTGGCAAGCGGACTAGTCGACGTTACCTTTGGAACGGATACGGCAGGCTCCATCCGCGTTCCCGCGGCTTGTTGCGGCATCGTCGGTTTGAAGACGACCTTTGGGCTTGTTTCGTTGAAAGGCGTGTTGCCGGTTGAGCCCAAGCATCTGGATACCGTTGGTCCGATGGCCAAAGACGTGGATCATGTCGTGCAAGGGATGGACCTCTTGCAGAGTGGGTTTGCCGCACAATACCGAAGAGCCGTCGCCGCCAAACCGTTGGCCAAAAATATCAGGATCGGACGGCTCTACCTGAGCGGCACCGATCCCAAAATCGACAAAGCGGTTGATGACGCTCTTGCCCAAGGCCACTTTCAAGTCATCGCACTGGACAATGCCTTCACGGCCAAGTGGGAACAGGCTAAGAAGGACGGCGATACGGTGGCGGCAGCTGGTGCTTGGATAAACTACAAAAAATACTTTGGCAAACTAGGAGTGAGCGCCAAAACTGAGGCAATAATCGCCTTGGGTGAATTCGAATACACGACGAACTACCGGAACGCTCTACAGAGGCAAGCAGAGTGGCAGTATGCTCTCAGTCAGGTCTTCAAAAAAGTTGATTTCATCGCTCTGCCGACTCTTCAGACGCTGCCGCCAACGATTCCACTCATCGGAAGAATAGCCTTTTTGGAAGCGCGAGTGTTGGGCCTGCAAAACACCGCTGCGGTGAACTTCGCCGGAAATCCTGCGCTGGCGATACCGATTCCAATAAGTGACCAGAGTGTTCCCGTGACGAGCCTACAATTGGTCGGACCCCGGTTGGGCGAAGCGGAGCTCCTCAATGCGGGCCGCCTAATTGAGGCCGAGCGTTCACAGCTTGATCGACAGATCCAAGTTTCCAAAATCCAAGCAAACTAAAGACGCTGAAAAGTTGATACGCGCGCCGATTTCGAGTTGCCGACGCGAACTTAGTGGTTAAAATAACGATCGCGAGCCAGACTTTTCTCACCATCGGGTTGTAAAATCGATGAATCCTGCTTTCTCCAAAGTGTTTCCCGCGTTATCTGCGGTCATATCACTCGTACCGATGGGCGCGGCGCTCCAGGCGCAGTCCGCCGACGAGCTCATCAAAAATGGCGATGGTTGTTATGCGAAATTGCAGGCTGCCAATGCACTCAGATTTTATCTGCCTGCAGAGAAGCTTGAGCCGAACAACGAGCGCCTCCTGGTGCACATCTCGCGCGAATATCGACACCTGATGAGTGACGCCACGAAGTCGGAGGAGAAACGCAAACTCGGAGGGATCGCAGTGGATTACGCGAAGCGCGCCGTGGCTCTTGGACCGAATGATCCGGATGCCCAGCTCGCAGTGGCAATCAGTTATGGGAAACTGCAGCCCCTAGAGGGCAACTGGGACAAGATCGAGGCCTCGCGTATCATCAAGGAAGCGGCCGACAAGGCGATCAAACTCGATCCACACAACGATTTAGGGTGGCACGTGCTGGGCCGCTGGCATCAGGGGCTCGCCGACGTCAGCGCCGCCAAGCGGGCGCTGGCGCAAGTCATTTACGGCGAGGTGCTGCCGGAATCTACATACGGAGAGGCGGCTAAGTGCTTCCAGAAGGCGATCGAACTCAATCCGAATCGCCTCATGCACTACATCGAGCTTGGTCGAGTTTACGCGCAGATGGGACGAACCGAGGAGGCACGACGTTTGATCACCAAGGGATTGGAGATGCAGGATACAGAGAAAGACGATCCCGAGACCAAGCGCCAAGGGCAAGAGGTGCTGGCGAAACTTCATTGAGACGGATCGGGACGAGACGCGCGACCTTTCCGGGGGGCAGCGCTCGATGCGGCCTTTCATTCCACGGACGTCTTTGAAAGCGCCAACGCTTTTGTATGTCAGGACTAAGGTCCTATTTCCTCGAGGTGGAAAAACTGAGAATGGGGGATCTACGGCCCGGTGCCAGTTATCAGGCCACGCCCATTCGACGCCGTTAGGACCATGCGCCGCGCATGCCGCACGGTAAATGATGCGCCGACTGCCCTGCACGCCGATCGACTACCGCAGTCGGAAAAACTTCGCGATGCAATAATCGAGGAACTCGGTTGGTAGCCGGCGGGGTATGCTCCATTCAACCAGTCGATGAGGTACGATCGCGTAACGAGCCCGTGGTTTTGACGTGGTCAAGACACGGTAGATGAGTTCCCCTACTTTTTGGGACGGAAAACCGGTTTTCGCTTCCCTCGTTGCTTGCCCAGCGAAGACGCGGAGCGAATGGTCGTACGGTGTATTGGGGAATTCTTGGACTACTCCCTTCGCCTTGTCCCAGATTGGTGTGACCACGGCGCGAGGCTCGATCAGAATGACCTTGATTCCAAAAAGCATCAATTCGCGCCGCAGGCTGTCCGAATATCCCTCTAATCCAAATTTGGAAGCGGCATAAGCGCCGGCAAATGGCATTGCCAGCCGCCCACTGATCGAACTGATGTTGACGACTCGCCCCGGTTCGCCAACGCGACTCGATTCAGTTCCGAGCAAGGGCAAGAAGGCTTGCGTGACGGTGTGAACGCCTAAAAGATTGACCTCAATTTGCAGGCGAAAACGCTCCAGCGGAAGATAGGCCAGAGGACCAAGGACCGCTATCCCAGCATTGTTGACCAATCCGAAAAGCCGCTGCTCCCCTACCGTTTTTCTGACGGCTGCTGCGACCTGATTCACCGAATCCGGATCGGTCACATCAAAGATGAGTGGGACATAGCGTGTGCCCAGTTGCTCTCTTAGCCGATCCGCATCGGCTTGTGTACGCACGCTGCCAAAGACGCGAAATCCGCGCCGAATAAGCGCGTGGCAAGCTGCAAATCCGATGCCACTGGATGCGCCGGTAATCACTACGTCTGGCATAGAGCAGGTAACAAATAGCAGATAGTAGATAGCATGGTGCCCGGCGCAGTCAGAACATCGGTAACACTTGTGGTTCAATACATAGGTAACACTGTAGTTGTTTCGGGTTACGTTTTCGTAGTGTTGTTTTTGGTTTTTTCGGGCGGATGTCCGCCCAAAAAAAATTTGCTAACACCTCTGAATGTCCAAGCGCATCCGCAAACTGGCTCTACAACTGGCTTCCTGAGCGGTTTTGAACACCCTTTATCCGGCTGGGATTATATTTTCGCGATGGTCGCTGTGGGCTTGTGGGGTGCACAATTGGGAGCTCCGGCAATTTGGGCATTGCCGGTTGCATTCCCAATGGCGACGGCGTTCGGCGGCATGCTCGGTCTGATGGGTGCGCCGTTACCTAGTGTCGAGGTGGGTATCGCAATTTCTGCGCTGGCGCTTGGCGCCGTGGTATTGGCCGAATGCAGGCCGCCTCTCTGGGTGGCTGCGGTGATTGTCGGATTTTTCGCCCTATTCCATGGTCACGCTCATGGGACTGAATCACCACCTGGTAGCAGTGGGCTGATCTACAGCATCGGCTTCGTAATTGCTACCGGCACACTCCATGGATGCGGAATCGCAATCGGGCTTATCCATCGCTGGCTGGGTGGCCGGATTCTCATTCGCACTGCAGGCGCCGTTGTGGCCGGCGGAGGCGCGTTCTTTCTTTGGAGGGTTTTCACATGAGCATTCGACGACAGGATCGAGCCCCGATCGGCTTCGCCGTGCTGGGCGGCTTCTGTCTCTGTCCGGCCGCGGCGCATGCTCACTTAGTTCAGACCGGTTTTGGAACCTTCTATGATGGCGTAGCGCACATCTTTCTTACGCCGGCTGACCTACTTACTCGTCGTCGGGCTGGGTTTTGCTCGCCGGGTCCACCAGTGGGGCTGCCGCGCGTTCTGTGTTGTTCGCGCTTCCGGGTGCGTGGCTCATTGGCTGTTTGATGGGATTTTTGTCGCTCAATGCAGGTTCACTGCAATCGTTGACTACGTTTTCTTTTGGCCTGGTAGGTCTTGCTGGTGACTTTGAATGTCAGGTTGCGAGTACCCTGGCTAATAAGCTTGGCCGTGGTCGCGGGTTTGTTGCATGGATTCTTGGACGGTCCGACCACGGATTGGCCAGCCTTGGTGGGTGCTGCGACTACAATCTTCGCTCTGGTAACGCTACTCGCTGCGTTAGTGATCAGCCTCCGTGTTTATTGGGCGCGTATTACCGTTCGCGTAGCCGGAAGCTGGATTGTCGCAATCAGTCTCTTGATGCTCGGTTGGATGGCGCGCGGCAAATAGGACCTTGGTCCAATACACTAAGGCTGGTACTGCTCTCCTCTTTCATAAAGGATTCCGGAGTTGATAGGCTAGGAAGAGTTAAATCCGCTGACCAAGACGCGGTCGACATTCCCAGCTTTCACGCAAGGCGCAGATTCCTCACACGTCTGGTCAAAAGGAAAATCAAACATCAAGAATGCCCCTATGAAATGCGATCAACCCCTCCTGATCGTCCTCGCTGCGCTCGCGTTCGCGAACTGTTCTACTGTAAGCGTCCGTACCGAGCACGATCCGCGGACGAACTTGGCCAAATATCGTACCTACGCGTGGGCTCCGCGTCCGAAGAGCGGCATCCAGCCTGGTCCTGGTGTCCGGGCACAGATCGAGTCATTGATCGATCAGGGCCTGGCGGCCAAAGGTTACACCAAATCAGCACACCCGGACTTCTACATCGTTTATCACATCACTAGGAGTGAGCAGGTCCAAGTAAGCCAATATACCGATTGGGGCATGGTGGAGGATTCAGTTACCGCCGTGGTCGCGGTCATTACTCGCTCGGCCAAACTATCCGATCAGCCTATGCGCGAGTGATCCGTTACACGGAGGGCACTTTGATCGTAGATTTCGTCGACGCGAAGACCTCGACATCAATCTGGCGAGGCACTGCTAGAGGAACCATTGGAAGCGCGCAGCGCAACCAACAGAAAATCCAAGAAGCGATTCGGAAGATGCTCGCGACTATTCCGCCGCGCGCGTAGGGACGGAAAAAGGAATACGGAATCGATTTCCTTATTCTAGATTCTGGCTTCTAAATTCTGTATTCGGATGCAAGCCAGGCTCGTCGGCTGGATGCACCGAAGGGAGCAAATTCATCGGCTTCGGGGCATCGATTCGGGATTGCAGATCGGCGGCAATTAATGGAGCGAATCCGGCGGTGCTCCGGTCGAATCGGAAAGTGTAGCGATCATGTTTGCCCGGGGTGTAGAGAATCAATTCATCGTAAAGGAATCTTTGGCGGAGCGTGACGCTGAACTCGTCAATCTCGAACAATTTCGCGGCGCCGAACCAGCCTTTGACCAGAAAGTACACTTTTGGAAGTCGATCGGGAGAAGCAACCAGGTATCCGACTCGGTCGGTTGGGATAAGTTTTCCTTTGCCAGTGATACAGGGTACCGTCCAAGCGATTTGCTGCGGCGGATTTGATAATCGGTTCAGGGCATGTTGATACCGGCCAGGCAACTTTGTCGGTAAGATGGTTTCGGATTGTTCTCTGGCCGGTTGTTTCAATTTTCGCCGGATGAACCAAACGCGAACTCCGATTGCTCGCCAGATTTTTGGCAGGAAATAGAACGCCAGAGAGAAAAAGAGGAGCAGGATGATGATCGCGACGAGGGGATGGCTCCAGAGCAAGGCAAAGAGCGCGCCGACCATGATATTCTCGCCCAAGCTTACCGCTACATTCGAGAACGGCTCGGGCGACTGATTCACCATCAAACGGGTTCCCGTCTTCACGCTGTGAGCGGTGAAGGTCACCGCGCCCGCTAACAAAGCGACGATTACATCAAAGGCCGGCTGAGGGTGACCCAGCGTCTGAATGGCAAGGAGGGCGCCGCCGACGGGTCGGATGATGGTGTGAATAGCGTCCCAGATTGAGTCGAGCCAGGGAATCTTATCGACAAAGAACTCCACCACGAAGAGGACGCCGGAGATAATGATGATTGTGGGTTCGCCGAGTACCGAAAGGGAAGCGTATTGCGGTGCAAGGTGAATCCAATCAAAATGGATTGCTAACCCCGTGAGAAAAACCGTCAAGTAAAGGCTATACCCAGAAAGAGCCGCGAGACCTAGTGCGACTGCCAATGTTTGGAGCACTTCCATCGCGGTAGCTATACCGACGATTCGATCTCGCTGCAATCCGGCTCGGCGGGCAGGGTGAAGTAAAAAGTGGCGCCCCGGCCTTGGTTAGGAGCCGCCCAGAGGCGGCCGCCATGGGCTTCGACTATCGAACGGCTGATCGGAAGGCCCATTCCCGTACCATTAGGTTTGGTGGAGTAGAAAGCGTCGAAGAGGCGTTCGGCGTCGCTCGCGTTAAAACCGCGACCAAAGTCCTGCACCTCGACTAGTACGACGGGTTCATCGAACCGGTCCTCGCGGGCGGCGCAAAGCTTGATCATTCTGCGATCATTCTCGACGTCAGTCATGGCGTTCGATGGCATTCATAATCAAGTTGAGCAAAACTTGCTGGATTTGGACACGATCGGCAAAGACGTGGGGAAGACCTGGCTCGAGTTCGGTCGGAACGCTGATTTGTTGTTCCAGCAACGCGTGATGAGCAAGGGCCAAAACGTCGTTAAAGGTATCGCTCAACGCCAGTAGCGTTCTTTTTTGGGGCCTTTTCCTCACGAGCTCCCGGGTTCGGGCTATGACTGAGCTAGCCCGAAGCGCGTCCCTGATAATGTCGGATAAGGCCTCCCGGATCTCGTCGTTTGAGCGTTCAGCCAAGATTCCGCCGCCGGCCGCACCGGAAAGAACATCCGGCAGTCTGCCGGCCATGTTTATCGAACAATTGAACACAGGCATGCTTGAAACCGCGAGGGCAAGGAGCGATACACTCAAACTGGCACCTGAAAGGATGATGCTCGTCCTGCCTTTTCGATTGCCTTTCTCGGACTTTTTAGCCTCTCCGCTTTGCACTGAGCTCTTTGTCTGCGGGGCGCTATCCGTTGCGGCAACCAAGAATCCGGTCGTAAGGAGAACGACAGACGCTGCCGTGCAAACCCCAAATCTGTGCCACGCAACAGGACTCATGCTAAAAAGGCTCGACCCCAGCGATGCCGGTCCATAATTGTCATGCCGAGATTCTCTGCAACGTCGGGTTCAGCGTCAAAGGTGATGGTCGTCACCCCCGGGACAATATCAGGGGCAGATGAACCAAAGCAAGATAAACTACAACACTAAAAGATGGTGTAAGAAA
>JBEEIB010000337.1:0-2699 GCA_041167675.1 Verrucomicrobiota bacterium | reverse complement strand
GTCAGACTTGACGTTGGCGCCAAATCTTTCCTTCGATGATGACTCCAGTCCGAACTTCCCGATCCAGGGAAAGCAACTCTCCGAAGGCTCAAAACCGTCCGGCGAAGCGACGGTGATTTTCTTCGGTACCGCCAATTGCTGGAACACCGCACGCGAGGCCGAACGACTGGTCAGGCTGTACCCTCAGTTCCGCAATCGGATTCATTTCGTGATTGTGGACCTCCACCACGTTGCGCCTGAGCAGGAGGCTTTGGTGTCTCACTACTACCATGGCTACATCCCCACCATCACCGCGATCGATAGCCGGGGTCAGGTGATTTACGATCGGGCCGGGGAAACCGCCGCGACTGGTGGCGACACCAGCAATCTGCAGACTTTACTCGAGTCGATTCACTAGCCTTTGGAGCCGGAATAGAAATGAACACGAAGTCTCGCTCGATCGCGACCGCTGTCGCACTCTTGTTCATCACGGGTGGCGTCGTTGCAAAGGCCAACGAAAGTACGAGCACGACTCAAGTCCGATGTTCCGGGATCAACAGCTGCAAAGGGCAGAGTTTGTGTGCAACGGCAAAAAACGCCTGCGCAGGACAAAACGCCTGCAAGGGTCAGGGTTGGCTCAAGGTCAGCCGTGAGGAGTGTTCTTCCAAGAGCGGCCGAGTACTGCCCGACAAAGATGAGTAGAATGCATCGGTAGGGACTCCAAACCGTACCGGTTAATCCGGTTCAGGTCTTGCGGACTGCGGCAAGAATTCTCTCAACGAGGTCTTCCGGAAGCTTCAGTTCTCGGAACCGTTGGGACGTTCGACGCTTCTCTTAATTGGTACTATCGTCCGCTCATACTCCCGCAGATATGCTTATCAGCCGAAATTTGATGTCGCGGAGCGAGTCCGCCATCGTGATATTGTGACAGCAGACTAATCAGTTTGTGGCACGTCATCGATCGCCTTGCCATGGCAAGCGGGCTCACTTTACTAAACCCCTTTCTGTCGTACGAGTTCAGCTAACCGCACTGATACTGTTCGACGCGCTTTCATCACGCGACACCAACTCATCCGGTACGCGGACCATGGAAGCCGCGCGCTTACTCGCGCCGGGTGGCATTGTTACGCATGCGAAGTCTTTCGCGAAACACAGGTCGAGTGTCCAATCCAAGGCAATGCGAACTTTCTTCTCCAGACGAGGGAGCTTGCACAGATAGATCGTTCGCCACAGCCACCAGGCAACGAAGCCCGAGAAATTCACTCCGAGGATGCTGGCGACGCCGGTACGACGACCGATAGCGGCAACCTGTCCCAGGGTTCGATAACGGAAGGGCTTTTTTTGCCCACCGTATAGAGTCGCCGCGACGTTGCGCGCCACGAGGTTTCCCTCGCGCATCGCGTGCTGTGCCGTGGGCGGATAAAATCCGCCGGCACGCGAGCTGCTCACGGACGCACAGTCTCCAACTGCCCATAGCCCCGGCCATCCCTCCACCCCGAGGTAAGCGTCGACCACGATTCGGCCGTTGCGCTTTGGCGCCGACAGCTTCGCTATGAGCGGATTCGGCGCCGTGCCCGCGCTCCAGATAAGGGTATTGGCTTGGATTTTTTCACCACTCGTCAGTTTAACGATTCCCCCACTGATCGCGCTCACCTTGGCCCCGGTGATGATCTCTACTCCCCGCATGGTCAGCTTGCGCTGCGCGTAGATGCCGAGCTTTCGATTCAGCTCGGGCAGGATCAACTCGTCGGGTGTGACGAGGACGAAACGAAGATAATCCGGGTGCAGATTGGGATAAAACCGAATCGCCTCGCGCACGAAGTCATTGATACCGCCCAGCGTCTCGACACCGGCGAATCCGCCCCCCGCGACGATGAAGGTCAGCAGAGGCTGGCGCTCCCCCGCCGCGCACTCGGAGTTAGCTTCCTCGAGATCCGTGATGAGTTGATTGCGGACAGCAATCGCGTCGCCGAGAGTCTTGAGCGTGAGACAGGAAGCCTCGACGCCTGGAAGATCGAAGAAGTTTGTTCGGGCGCCGAGCGCGACGATTAGCTGATCATAGGGCAACTCGTGGATGTGGCCATCGAACCCGTGGGACACGATGACATGTCGAGCATTGAGGTCGATGGCTTCTATCGTTCCAACAAAGCTCTTCACTCTCCTGAGGAGCTTGCGCAAGGGATTGACGATCGTGTTTTGTTCGAGTTCTCCTGCCGCAACCTCCGGCAGCATTGGGGTAAACAGGAAGTAATTGTCACGAGTGATCAGGGTGACCTCCAGGTCATCGTGCCGCCTGAGCAATTTCTCCAGTTTCAGTGCTGCGTATATGCCACCGAAACCACCGCCCAGAATAAGCACGCGTTTGGCTTTCGTAGCCATGAGGTAATCTCGGGAGCCGTCCGTGTGCGTTTCATTGCCGCCAGCGCAATCCATCTGATGTCTCCCCTAGGCTTTGATGCCGCCCCCTCGTGAAGAGTTTCCTTAATCCGGGAGACGCCGCTGCCGCCGCGCGGATCTGGGAGAACATCAATCTCCAAATAGTCTTGCTGCCAATGATCGCTAGCGCCAAGCCTTTGGCTCCCAGTGGCAATCGCGCGTCAGCGTCGCTTGAAGGCCGCTCGCGAAATGACCATTGACGGAGCGCCGCGCAGAGGAGCGCCCTTCGGCGCACGCGCGCTCCGGCTCGACCATCGATTGGCGGGACTTCGATTGGTCTAACT
>JBEEIB010000336.1:0-14471 GCA_041167675.1 Verrucomicrobiota bacterium | reverse complement strand
ATTCTTCGAATCGGGACGCAGCATCCTCAGCGACCGCTAGGAGATTTTGCCCGATGAATTTCAAAAGACGAGCGTCGGGTGCATTGCCGAGGCGAATATCATGATAGCCAAGGTTGAGCTTGTGACGGGCGCGATCGGCTAAATTCTGTTCCGAAGACGGAAAGAGTTGGTTGTATGTTTGGTGAATGATCACTCCACATGGCCGGAGCAACCGAAAGGTCACGTATGGAATCCGTCGGGCGATGATCACAGGCACGCAATTAAGCTGCAAGCATTTACTGATCGTCTCCCGGACCTCTTCGCGGTCGGGATATAACCATTCGCGAATATTCTTACACTCAAGACCGAGCCAGTTACCGGACGATGCTAAGACCAGAAAATCTAAGCGTTCATCTCCTTCTAGTTGGTGAGAGCCTAAATGTTGCGGAGGCTCCTCCTTTTTGTAGATCTCCTGATCGCCATGTTCGTCCAAGTCCTTGAATCGGCCTAAAAACGTCACATTTTCCAATGTCAGCAGCGCTTTGTAAGTTGCGATTTCAAGGGTTTGTCCTATGCGCTGGCTAATGGACCGTTTTGTTAGTTCTTTGATGGTCCGCGCTTGGTCGGCAAGGCGTTCCTTCAAAAGAGCCGTGCCGGCTTGGGGCAGGGCAAACCAGTTGCCGGTCGCGTGCGGTATTTTTGAGATCTCATCTTCGCGCACCATCGCATTGCGAACCCTAGTGAGGATGTGAGGATCGATTCTTTGATCTGATGGCCCGGCATCGCTAATTTTTTGCTCAAGCGTTCTGGAGTTAGCGACGACGTGAGTGCGGAGGATGTTTTGCAATCGGCGTCTGGCGATTATCTCGCGTTGCTGACGGTTCATGCTGGGGTTTTTGGTGTCAACGTCGGGGGGCGCCGGAGCAGGAGTTGATCTATATGTATTTAGTAGTATGGCTGGCAGTGTTTTTGCGGGCCAAGATACAATAACGAACAATCGAGACCTTCGTCCTGAGAGAACCTCGCGGATCAGCTTCCAGAGCCAAACTGGAGATATTCGGAAGCGTGAGTCATGACTTTGGTTATGACTTTGGCTGAGTAAGTGGTCTTATCTTACGTAAGTAGCTCAACCTTAACGACTCACGGATGGGGCGGGATTCGAACCCGCGGTACCTTTCGGTACACACGCTTTCCAGGCGTGCCCAATCGACCGCTCTGGCACCCATCCTGCAGAGGTACGATTGTGGATTCAGATGGGGGCGGGCGCAAATGAAATCGCGGAACAATAAGCGTCGATAGCCTAGGCGCTAAAGATCGAACGCCAAACGTCAAACGGCTCGATCACTCTTTCTCGGTAGGGTGATTTACCGACGATGAAAGTTGGCCGCGCACGGCATCCATTTCCGCTTTGAGCTCGTTCTCCCGTTCTTTCAGCATCTCCAGCTTTAGCTGGTATCGGTGCAGTTGAATTCGGGTGTGATTGATTTGTTGTCGCAGATCAGACACCTGCGCTTGCGTCTCCCGGATCTGTCGTTCCAGTTCCTGTTGTCGCGTGTCTAATTCAGTTGCGTCTCGTCCTTCAAAATGAAAATTTCGCGGTCCAGAACTCCGAGCATTTTCAAGCGCATCCGCCAGTTTCGAAGTCGCCGCTTGCAGGAAGTGGAGTGACGGTCCGGAATACTCGGGAACCGTAACTGGCTCTCCGCAATGTGAGCAGACGAGTGATAATCCAGCGCCGTCCTTGTCGACCACCAGTTCGCCACGGCAATGCGGGCATGCGAAAACGATGTCGCGCTCGGTTAGTTGCAGGCCGCTACTTTCGATCGTATCCGGAGTATCCAGTGGTTGGCCTGTAGGAAGAGCTTCGCTCATGAATGATGCTGGTAAAAAAGAGAGTTGCCATGTCCCGTCGCAAAATCAAGGAAGGTAATGCGCCAAGCGAAGGCGAGGGTGCGCCAAGATGCGACTCTGATCTGTCACAGTGTGCCATTATGGCGCTAATCCTGGCTCGGTCTGATGACGCTCCATCCTGGCAAGGTGTTGATAATAAATAAGTTACGATTAACGCCCTCTTCTGGCACAAATGGCGCTAGGATTTGACCCGTTACCTATGGCTAAAATTCTCGGAATTGACCTTGGTACCACTAACTCTTGTATGGCGGTCATGGAGGGTGGTGAACCGGTCGTAATAGAAAACTCGGAAGGCGCGCGGACAACCCCTTCGATTGTCGCCTTCGCCAAAAGTGGAGAGCGTCTTGTTGGCCAGGCAGCCAAACGGCAAGCAGTTACGAATGCGAAAAACACTGTTTTTTCGATCAAGCGCTTCATGGGCCGAAAATTCGACGAGGTGCAGAGCGAGGCAAAGCGCGTTCCTTATAAAATCGTTAAAGCCTCAAACGGGGATGCGCATGTCGAGGTTGAAGTGGCTGGCGCACGCAAGACCTTTTCGCCCCCGGAGATCTCGGCAATGATCTTGGGGAAACTCAAGAGCGACGCAGAGGCCAAGCTTGGGGAGACGATTACTCAAGCGGTAATTACGGTACCCGCCTACTTCAACGATTCACAGCGCAATGCGACCAAAGATGCCGGGAAGATCGCTGGCCTGGAAGTCCTGCGCATCATTAACGAGCCGACTGCCGCCTCGCTGGCTTATGGCTTGGATAAGAAGAAGGACGAGGAAATCGCGGTTTACGACTTAGGCGGTGGTACTTTTGATATCTCGGTTCTGGAAATTGGGGACGGCGTCTTCGAGGTTAAAGCGACCAATGGAGATACGCATCTCGGAGGCGACGACTGGGACAACAAAATCATGGATTGGATTATCTCGGAATTTCGTGCGGAATCCGGGATCGATCTGAGTACTCAAGCGGACGCGCTGCAACGGATCAAAGAAGAGGCAGAAAAGGCGAAAATCGCGCTTTCCTCTTCACAAGAGTACGAAATCAATCTTCCGTTTATCACGGCTGACGCCACCGGCCCGAAGCACATTCAAAAGAAGCTTACCCGGGCGAAATTGGAGCAGCTGACTGATGATCTCTTCGAAAGAACGATTCGACCGGTGAAGGCATGTTTGGCCGATGCGAAGCTCACCGAGAACGATATCGATGAATTGGTCTTGGTCGGCGGGATGACCCGCATGCCAAAAGTACAAGAGACCGCGCGACGCCTCATCGGCAAAGAGCCACACAAAGGTGTCAATCCTGACGAGGTCGTTGCGGTTGGCGCTGCGATTCAAGGAGGCGTGCTCCGCGGCGATGTGAAAGACGTTCTGCTGTTGGATGTGACGCCGCTTACACTGGCAATCGAAACAGCGGGTGGAATCGCGACTCCGATGATTCCGCGGAACACGACCATTCCGACTCGTAAATCGCAGATCTTTTCAACTTTCAGCGACAGTCAGCCAGGAGTGGAAATTAAGGTGCTCCAAGGCGAGCGACCGATGTCTCGAGACAATAAGAATCTGGGTACGTTTCATCTGGACGGCATTCCGCCGGCTCCTCGTGGAGTTCCCCAAATCGAAGTGACTTTTGATATCGATGCCAACGGGATCTTGAATGTGTCCGCCAAAGATCTCGGGAGCGGCAAAGAACAGAAGATTTCGATTACCGGTTCGAGCGGTTTGAGCAAAGAAGAGGTCGAGAAGTTGCGTCAAGATGCAGAAGCGCACGCCGAAGAGGACCGTAAGGCGCGCGAATCAGTAGAGATCCGGAACAACGCCGACAATTTGGCGTATCAATCGGAAAAACAACTTCGAGAA
The DNA here is from genome assembly GCA_041167675.1 of Verrucomicrobiota bacterium. Lineage (GTDB taxonomy): Bacteria > Verrucomicrobiota > Verrucomicrobiia > Chthoniobacterales > JAFAMB01 > DASTDH01. The sequence continues at coordinate 10,735 of JBEEIB010000336.1, read as the reverse complement.
CTTGGCGACAAAGTTCCGGCCGACCAAAAACAAGGCCTGGAAGAGGCCATTAAAAAAGTGCGAGATAGTCTGGCGGGCGAAGATGTTGAAGCAATTAAGCAAGCGATGGAAGAGCTGCAGAATCGATTCCAGTCGATCAGCGCAGATCTCTATAAGCAAGCTTCCGCCAGCCAATCGACTCCTCCGCCGGAGTCCGGCGGGACCGGTAAAGGCGAAGAAAAGGTCGTGGACGCTGATTTTGAGGTAGTCGACGAGGACAAAAAGAAGTCCTGAGCAAAACTACAGTAATTAGTAATTTCCAGTAGAGTGAACAGTTTGATCCTTCGCTGTCACTCTACTGGTGTGTCATCAACCCAAAGCAAAACGGAGGATAAACTTATATGGCTATTAATGTAAAACCTCTCGGCGATCGCGTGCTGGTTCAGCCGCTCGAGGAGAAGGAATTAAAAAAGGGGGGCATCATCATTCCTGATACGGCAAAGGAAAAGCCTCAGGAAGGAACCGTTGTCGCCCTGGGAACAGGTAAACTCGACGACAAGGGCAAGAAGGTCGACTTCAACGTCAAAGTTGGCGATAAAGTGCTGATTTCCAAATACGGCGGCACGGAGATCAAGATTGACGGAGAAAATTACCTGATCATGCGCGAGGACGATATCCTCGGTGTCATTGGATAAACACGAACATTTAACAGAATAGATTAGTTACAATATGGCAGCTAAACAATTGCAATTCGATGAAGCAGCCCGCCAAGCACTCCTTCGCGGGGTGGAAAAGCTCGCGAAGGCAGTGAAGGCGACGCTCGGACCCTCCGGTCGAAACGTCATTCTCGACAAAAAATTTGGTAGCCCGACCATCACCAAAGATGGTGTGACGGTGGCGAAGGAAATCGAGCTCGAGGACTCGTATGAAAATATGGGTGCCCAGCTGGTCCGCGAGGTCGCTTCCAAGACTTCAGACGTAGCCGGCGACGGCACGACCACCGCTACCGTTCTGGCTGAGTCGATCTTCCGCGAGGGCTTGAAGAACGTTACCGCGGGAGCGAACCCGACTTCCTTGCAGCGGGGCATTCAAAAAGCAGTGGATGCGGTCGTGGCTGAGCTGAAGAAGATCTCGAAGAACGTCTCGGATCGTACCGAAATCGCTCAAGTAGCGACGGTATCAGCTAACTGGGATCGTACCATCGGTGAGATCATTGCCGACGCAATGGACAAGGTTGGTAAAGACGGCACGATCACGGTCGAGGAAGCGAAGTCGATCGAGACCACGCTGGAAGTAGTCGAGGGTATGCAGTTCGATAAGGGCTACCTCTCGCCTTATTTCGTGACCAACGCGGAGAGCATGGAAGCCATTCTGGAAAACGCATACATCCTCATCCATGAGAAGAAGATCTCCAGCCTGAAGGATCTGCTTCCGCTACTCGAAAAAGTGGCTAAAGCGGGTCGTCCGCTGTTGATCATCTCCGAAGATGTGGAAGGCGAAGCGCTGGCTACCTTGGTCGTGAACAAACTGCGCGGTACCCTTCAGGTCGCGGCGGTTAAGGCCCCTGGTTTCGGTGATCGCCGTAAGGCGATGTTGGAAGACATCGCGGTTTTGACCGGCGGTCGTTTGATAACCGAAGATCTCGGCATCAAACTCGAAAACATCACGCTGGATGACTTGGGTAGAGCCAAGCGCGTGACCATCGACAAAGAAAATACCACCATCGTCGAAGGCGAAGGTTCGACCGCGGATATCCAAGGTCGGGTTAACCAGATCCGCCGTCAGATTGAGGAAACCACCTCCGATTACGATCGGGAAAAGCTCCAGGAACGCCTGGCCAAGCTGGCTGGTGGTGTCGCGGTGATCAATGTCGGTGCTGCAACCGAAACCGAAATGAAGGAGAAAAAGGCGCGAGTTGAGGATGCGCTGCACGCGACCCGCGCGGCGGTGGAGGAAGGTATCGTCCCTGGCGGCGGTGTCGCTTTCATTCGCACACAGTCCGCGCTCGATGCCGTCAAGCTCGAGGGCGACGAAGCGGTTGGTCTGGAAATAGTCCGACGCGCAGTCGAATCTCCGCTTCGCCAATTGGCGAACAACGCCGGCCAAGAGGGCGCGTTGATTGTCCAGGAAGTGAAAAAGCGGAAAGGTAACGAAGGTTACAACGTCGCGACTGGCGAATACACCGATTTGGTGAAAGCCGGTGTCGTCGATCCAACCAAAGTAACCCGAACTGCGCTGCAGAACGCTGCTTCAATTTCGGGTCTGTTGCTCACCACCGAAGCATTAGTGACCGAATTGCCGGAGAAAGAGAAAGCGGCAGGGGGTCCTCCTGGTGGTGGTATGCCGGGTATGGGCGGAATGGATTACTAATCGCTACCGCTTCGATCGAAACATTACGAAACCCGTCCGGCTTAGCCGGACGGGTTTTTTTTGCTAGGGGCGCTTTCTCCGCGCCCTCGCATGAGGTACGCAGATGTCACAGAGCTAGCCTCGAAGTGGGCTTGTCGAAGTCGGGAGCCGGATATCCCTACCGGTTCACTCTTGGGCCAGCTGATTCTCCGGATGCCGGATATCTCGAGCTTCGGCGATGTATATCACATCTTCCGCAATGCTGCCGCAGAGATAAATGATCTCTTCCAAAGCCTGCGCGATCGCCATCAAGCCAACATAGACCCGCGAAGCAAAAGAGCGTTCTTCGATCAAATCGGTAAACTTCTCCACTAGATCACGGGCTTGTTCAGCCAGGGCTTCGACTTGGCCTCGTACCCAGCCTGCCCGCGCAACATCAATCGCGTTGAAAGAGGCCATCGCCTCGGTAAAAAGCTTTTGGACGGAATCAAATAGCCCGTCCAACAATCTGGCTTCTTCGATCTCTTTATCCTCGGTAATCAAATGCCGGGTGCGTCGCGCAATCGTCACCGCATAATCGGAAATACGCTCCAAATGAGAAGCGAGCTTGACTGTCACTAGCACAGTCCGGAGATCGATCACCATCGGCTGAAATCGCATCAAGACTTCCGTGCCGGCCCGGTGCACTTGCTTTTCCAGCAAATCGACCTCCTCATCGTCGGCAATGACTGCAGCACAGAAATCCTCGTCTCGCTTGGCAAATCCGCTGCGAGCATTGCCGAAATTTCTGCTGACGAGATTTGCCATCAACAGGACGTCGGCTTTCACTGATTCCAACGCTTGGTCGAAGCCGGGCAAAAAATGCTTTCCTTCTGTTTGCGGCATGATGCCAAAACTACCGTGCACAAATGAAATAGCCAATAGCCAATCGATTGTGGAATGCGGATTCCGAATCGCGGATTTAAGGTTCCGCAATTCGCAATTTTGCGCGTTCCCGGCGCTAATTTGCTATCCGCTATTTGCTATTTCTCACTGCCCGGCCGCCGGCGGTTGCTCGATCCATTCCTGAAACGCTCGAATTTTCTGTCGCGTTCCGATAACCAGGAGCCAGTCACCGGACTCGATTGTTTCGGAAGCTTTGGGAGATATATATTTTTTTCCTGCTCGACCAATTCCGGCAATTATCACTCCGAATTGCCGGGTCGCGTCCAGCTCGGCCAAAGTTTTGCCGCTCACCTGACTGTGGTCAGGAACTAAGATCGATTCCATCCGCACTTCTTCCAGGAGGTCCACTTTTTTGCCTCTCAGTTCCGCTTTGTCGAAGAATCGTCGCAGATCGCGCAACTGATCTCGCGAGCCGAGTACAAGCAGGGTGTCGCCAGGAAAAAGGAGCGTTTCCGGACCGGGGCTAGCAAGTACGTAACCTTGGCGTTCCACACCGACGACGGAGCAACCAAATCGACTTCTCAACGCAAGTTCTCCGATACTCCGGCCGAACCAGATTTCGGAGTCCGGCACCTTGATCTCCTGGAGATTCAGGTCCCAATCGCTATAATCGCTTAACCACGCTCGCTGAATTCTTTTTCGTCGTTCTTCCCGAGAAAGAATGGCCTCGCTCAATCCACTGCCGATCCGCTCTTGCAGGCGCTGAAATCTCCGTCGGAAAATCACTGCCAAGGGAATTCCAATCGTCAGAGCAGATCCAAAGAACCAAAAGGTTGATCGCTGTACGGGAGCCAAAATCCAAAGCCAGCCGAAAAGAAGAATTGCCATCACGACTTGCATCGAAGCGTGGAGAAAGGGACGCGGCCGTTCGTTCTCGCCGTTGGTACGCGGACTGCTAATCAACCCAATTAATTCCTGGCCGCTTCGCCAGACGACAGCGAGCGGGATGAGGATAAGGATACCGAGAAGGGCCCAGAACAGGTCGTGCGCGAGCTCGGTGGAGAGTCGGGGAAATAATCGCGACCAGAACTTCAGAAGTTGATTGGCAAAGATGAGCAGGCCGCTGACGAACGTTAACCCGATCACAATCGGCACCAACTTTCTCTGCGCGTGGCGGATGATTTCACTTCTCCGCTGCTTTTCCGCGGCATCGGCCAGAAACTGCTGATAACCGGCGACGATATTGGTAATGAACGGTGGCTCCAAGGTAAGGAGCCGCTTGGTGATCTCATCGGAATGACGGCTGAGAATCGGTGCAACGGTCGCGGTGAAGGTAGCTACCCCGATGGCGATCGGATAAAAATCAGGGGCCAGCAGTCCAGATGAAACTCCCACCTGTGCGATGATGAAGGCAAACTCCCCGATCGGAATAGCCATCAATCCGGCCCGTAAAGCTTCTCGCTGCGGATTACCGGCGAGTATCAAGCCGGTGGTTACGGCAAAGGAGCGAATCACAACCGCTCCGATACCCAGACAAACAATCAGCCACCAATTTTTGAGCAAAACCCATGGGTCGATCAATAAACCGATTGATACGAAAAAGACGGCGAGAAAGACGTCGCGCATTCCTTCAAAAGCGCGCTCGATCGCTGGCCTTTGTGGGGTTTCGGCGATGATGGCTCCGAGTAAAAACGCACCAAGGGCCAAAGAATAGCCGGTACGCACGGCGATGATTCCGACCTCGAGCGCGAGTCCGGTGATGAAGAGCATCACCAGGTCCAATCCGGCCTTGGCGAGCAGTTGCAATGCTTTCGGCAAAAGGAGCAATCCCAAAATTACGACGATGGTAACGAACGCTATTAAGGTTCCGAGGATCGCTGCCGGTCGGGCCTGAGGCCCGGCATGCATATTAGCGAGCGAGGAGACAAAGGTCAGGACGATGACCGCCACGATGTCCTCGAGCACGCTGATACCCATAGCGAGATTCCCGGACCGCTCGTGCAGCAGCCCAGAGTCGTGTAGCATTTTTCCGATCATCGCGGAGCTCGATGCCACCATCATGCTGGCCACAAAAATCGGTTCTCGGCCGCCCATGCCAACCAGTGGAGTAAGAAAACGGAATGCGTTGAACACCAGCGCGGCGGAAATGACGACGGCGATGGCGACACCGGGACCAAATCTTCGCATTTTGCTAATGCTCAAATCCAAGCCGATCGAGAACATCAAAAAGGCCAGCCCGAGTTGAGAGAGCGCCTCGATGGCGCGAGGGTCCGTCACCAGTCCAAAACGTGATGCATGTGGGCCAACGAGCAGGCCGGCTACTAAAAACCCTACGATATTTGACAGCCCGATCCGCTGAAAAACAAAGCCGACAATACCGGCGATCACGAGCACAATCGCGAGGTCCTGGACGAGATCGTATCCGCTCATTAGATCAGAATGGTAGGACGAAAGGCCCGATTGAGCGATAACGGGATTAACTGATTCTTTCCGAAGGGGACAGTCGCCGCTGCCGAATCTGCTATTTGCTATCTGCTATCGCCCCAAGGGGCTGTCACGTATCCTCTCACCAGCACATCATCGCCGAAGCGCTCGAATTTTGGCTCCTTCAACGAGACAGCCGATTCATTACTACTCACACCGGATCCGCCGACACTTGGCTTGTCACCTGCGGTTAACATAGGCGCGTAAAAGGACCAGAGCTCATTAATCCGATTTTGGTCGAAGAGCTGACCGAGCACATCGCCTCCGCCTTCGACCAGCAGCCGCGTCACGCCGCGAAGGCCTAACTCGGCCAAGACTTCGTCCCAGGATCGATTGCGGAACACAATCGTGCGTTCACGATAACGATCGGAAAAAACATGAGCGGTCGATGGTAGGTTCCCAGAACGCGTCATCACCACTCGCCAGGGTTGGTGAGCTCCTCGAACGTTTCTTACCGTGAGCAGCGGATTATCGCTCCGGATCGTCTCTGCACCGACCAGGATCGCGTGAACCGTTGAACGTAACTGATGTGTCCGGCGTCGGGCAGATTCCCGGGTCAACCATTGGCTCTCGTTCGGTGGACGACTGATTCGGCCATCTAACGATTGAGCGATCTTTGCGATCACCCAAGGCCGTTTGGTCACGATCCAGCGATTGAAACCGGCATTCAGCTCTGTGCATGCTCGCTCCAGAACGCCCGCCGTGACCGAGATTCTCTCTTCCCGCAAGCGCTGCAATCCGCGCCCTTGATGCTTCGGGTTTGGATCGATAGCGCCCACTACCACCCGGCGAATTTTCGACTGAATAATCGCTTCGGTACAAGGCGGAGTCCGACCGGTAGTCGAGCATGGTTCCAACGTCACGTAGAGCGTAGCCCCTTCAGCGTGATGCTTGCCCGGCAAGCGGCGTAGCGCCTCAATCTCGGCGTGAGGTCGACCCGCCCGCCGATGATAGGCTCGAGCTAGCAGCCGGCCATCTTTGACAATTACCGCTCCAACCGCCGGATTTGGATTGGTGGTGCCCAGTCCTTTCCGTGCTTCAGCCAGGGCGATCCGCATCCAGTCTTCGTCGTTTTGGGATTCAGAATTCATCGGGATTAAAAATTCCGTGGTTGCGCACATCGCGCCTTTCTTTCGCGAAGAGGAAACAGGACTTAGCCCAGGGTTTCAACCCTGGGTTACCGCATTTAACGCTGCGCGCCCTGAGAAGGCGCCAGAGTTGGTTCCTTCGAGATCGGGTATGCTTCCAGCTCGCTCCTTCAAACGGGGTTCCTGGTGCCCCTCCAGGGCAAATCGGTTTAAAAACACCTAACCCAGGGTTGAAACCCTGGGCTAAGTCCTCGTACGCCTTCCGACTTCGCCATCATATCCGTCAAAGGTCCAATCGAGATGCGGCTTCGTCGGACAAGTCGGCGTGCATATCCCGTATTCCGGATTCCGCATTCCGCGCTCCGCATTCCATATTCCATTTCTGCTATCTGCTATCCCAATGCTCGGCCTCACAACTCAAAGAATTGCCGCAATCGGGCCAGGAAACTCTCTTTCGTTGCTCCACTTGGCGCGATGGGTTGAGTGGTCCGGAACGCGTTGACTTCTGCTTCCATTACCGATCGTCTTGCGGCCAACGTTTCACTTAAGGCCTCCGCCAAGCGCGGGTGTTCTAGCAAGAGCGTGCGCATCGCCGATTTCTCAATCTTCACCACCTCGCAATCGGATTCCGCAATTACTGTAGCTGTGCGCGGTTCTCCGGTCAGCAGCGAGATTTCGCCAAAACAATCGCCCTGCCCGAGTCGACCGACTCGCACAAGTTCACCATCGTGTTCCACCCTGACTTCAGCTGAGCCGTCCGCCAGGATGTACATCGATTTTCCCGTCTTCCCTTGTTCGATGATCTTCTCTCCTGCGCCGAACCGCAAATGGATCGCCGAATGGGCCAATTCCTCGAGCTCATCCGGCTGCATATCGATGAAAAGAGGTTGGCGCAGCAGAAGATTCGTAGCGACCGCTGCTTCCGGTTTGCCATCAGTCGGCGCCGTCATTTCCACCAGGCGCAGGGGAAAGGCGAATGCGATCTGCTGTCGGTTCAATTCGTACCAGACATTGGTGCGAACCCCGTCGATGATCTGGGGAAACCGGGTTCCATCATCGAGCCAGAACTTGAGCTGATAGGAGATTCCCGAGTCGTCGAAACTCATCAAGAAAACGTATGGAGCCGGCTCTGCCAAAACACCGGTAGCGCTACCGGCCGCCTTGAGCAGAGCCTGCTTTACCGTATTGGGCGGTACCGTGTAAGGAATGCTGACGCTCACTCGCATCGCGTGCACACGGGTTGGCTGATAAAGGTTAACAATCGTTGCTTTGGCCAGTTGGTTATTTGGAATGTCAAACGTGACCGCATCATTGTTTCGGAGGCGGGTCGAACGCCAATGAATCTCGACAACTTCCAAATGCTTACCATCAACGATCAGCCAGTCTCCAACTCGGTAAGCCTTGCCGGCTTGCAGCCCAAGGCCGGCAAAAATATTTCCGAGCGTATCCTGAAGCGCGAGACCGATCACGATGGCAATTAGTCCTGAACTCGCCAGTAGACTCGGAACGGTGACTTGATAAAAAACTCCGAGCGCAACGAAGAGCGCAGTAATGGTGACGATGATGGCAACGATTTGGGGCAGAAACGATGGAATCCGCGCACGCTTGCCCGGATAACCGTACAGCGGCCAGAGAAAACGATAGAGCAACGCATTGAGCGGAAAGGCTGCGGTAAAGACAGCAATGAGTCCAAGCGCACGCGCTCCTGGTAGGTCGATGTGAAGTATGAGTGCGGCAGTGCCGATCGCTACCGCCAGAATGAAGATCTGGTATGTCCAGCCCAAATGAATGTTCAACCGGCGTTTGCAGAGTCGGCCGACCAGGAGACCGACTAAATAGATGCCGGCAGCTGCCAAGAAGAGTAGCAGTTCAGGAGTGGCCGCGTTAAAAAAGGAACGAAGCTGCTGCATTAATCACCTACTGGAATAGATTCGACGTTTAGCCTGGGGAGAATCTAAATGCGAACTCAAATCACCAATCCAGTGCGATCGGCCAGAAAGATGGAACTCCTATCCAGACTGCCGATTTCGCCCTGGCTCTTCCGCGATCCGCTCCAGTTTTTTGAAGATCTGCAAAGCGGCAGCGAACCAATTGCCAGGATGCGAATCGCCGGAACCAAGGCTTTCTATTTGCGAGAGCCCGACCTGATTCGTGAAATGTTGGTCACCTTGGTCCCCAATTTTCACAAGAGCCGAGGATTGGAGCGAGCGAAAGCGCTGCTAGGCGAAGGTCTGCTTACCAGTGAAGGCGAACTTCACCGGCAGCAGAGAAAACTGATCCAACCGGTGTTTCACCACGGTAATTTGAAGGATATCGCCGTCATCATGCGGGAACGTGCTCGTCAACGCGCGGAGAGCTGGGGAGCCGGGCAAACATTGAATCTCAATCAGGAAATGCATGCGCTTACTCTGACCATTGTCGGGGAAGCGCTTTTTGGTACTGAAGTAGGCGAACGCAGCGGTCGGGTCTCGCAGTTAATGGAGACAGTCATGGAGACTTTCTTTCTGTTCATGAGTCCGTTGGCCCCGTTTTTCGAGTTCTTTGGACATCCTAAACTAAAACGAGCAGCAAAAGCCCGACGCGAGTTGAGTGCGATCGTCCGCACCATGATCGACGAGAGACGCAAAACGAATCAGACGCGCAAAGATCTGTTGACGCTCCTCTTCGCTGCTCAAGATCCGGAAACCGGACTTGGGATGTCGGACGAGCAATTGCGAGACGAAGTCATGACTTTATTCCTGGCGGGACACGAAACCACCGCCAATGCTTTGGCCTGGACGATCTATTTGCTTACCCAACACCCGGATATTGCCCAGCGGCTTGCTGCCGAAGTGTGCCCAGTCGGGATGCGCTCCTGCGCGTCTGCCGCAGACGATCTTGAATCTGAGTTGGGAATTAAAGACGACGATTTGCTGTCTCGGGTCATCCGCGAATCGTTGCGGCTTTATCCGCCGGTTTGGGCAATCGGTCGGCGAGCCACGCAGGGTCTGCGAATCGGAGGAACCGAGGTACCGAAGGGCGCAATTGTTCTGGCTTGCCAGTGGGCTCTACATCGCTCCGACAAGTATTTTTCGAATCCGATCCAATTTGATCCAGATCGCTGGATGTCGGACGATCAACGCGCCTTGCCGAAGTATGCTTTCTTTCCATTTGGCGGTGGACCAAGGTCCTGCATTGGCGAGGGCTTTGCCTGGATGGAGCTTCGGATTGTGCTGGCCGAAATTTTGCGCCGCTGGAGATTTGAAATAGTTCCAGGCCAAACCGTAAAACCAAAAGCATCGATCACCTTGCGCCCAGAAAGACCAATTCAAGTGATTGTCCGGTAGGCCAAGCGCGGGAGGGTAGCATACTCGCGAACCGAACGACTTTTACGCGTCGCAGGAGTACCCTCCCGAATCGCAACGAATCCTCCCCGCGCTCGGTCAAATGCCCATCGGTAAGCCAGCGGCCTGTCGGTCCGAGAACCATTCCCCCCTTCACGGTTCGATTATGTCGAGCAGAGAGACCCCTTGGCGCTTTACACTGTGTAAAATCCGTCCGGAAGTGAACTCGACAAATTGGCGTTGACGGCGCAATGCCAGACAAACATTTGGGTTCTCTCCTTCGAGGATCCGTCGGAATTTGACTCCGTCGCTTGCGGGCTGCTGCAGATAGTAATCAGCCATTTCTGGTACCACGTTTGGTGGAGAGAGCGCATAGAGAATCTCTGATACTCCTGGCGGCCGATAGTATTGCTTAATCCAGAGCGCGGCTTCGCGGAAGGACGTTCCCCAATAATCCATTTCAATTTGCTGATTTGCTCGCTCCAATCCGCCGGCAACCAGGTGGTTACAATAGATATACTCGTAAGGATGCAAGGCTCGCATATCTGCGACTGTGGTCAGGATTCCGAAGCTGTAGGCGATCACCAAGACCAGGCGGATCGTTTCATTCTTAAACAATCTCGCAAA
>JBEEIB010000335.1:0-9079 GCA_041167675.1 Verrucomicrobiota bacterium | reverse complement strand
AAGTATTGCACCGTGGAAACCTAAGGTCTCGAAACTTCCGCTGGAGAGCTTCTTCGAATCAGTTATCAGCGCGATTCGCTATGTCCGCTATTCTCGCAGCATACGGATTATTTTGATCCGCAACGCAATTTTTGCCTTCTTTATTGCAATCATTCCTGCGTTGCTCCCGGTGGCCGGTCTGAAAGAACTGCATCTGAGCCCCTCCAATCTCGGCCTGCTATTTGCCAGCATGGGCATCGGCTCAGTGCTTGCTGCCGTCTTCATTCTTCCATGGGCTCGTGCGCATTTTACGCCAAACACCTTAACTAGATTGGCAGCATTGTTGTTATCTATCGTTTATCTTCTGATGGCATTGATCCGTGAAGCGCCGGCGTTTCTCTTGGTCGCTGCGCTTGCCGGGGTCGTATGGACCGTGTCCGCTGCTGAACTCTGGGTGGCTGCTCAGCGCGCGATGCCCGGATGGGCAAGGGGACGCATGAATGCGACCGTAATCATGGTTTCCCAGGGCGCGATGGCGCTCGGCGGGATCATTTGGGGTACGATCGCAGCGATGGCCGGAGTAAATACAGCGCTGATAGTAGCGGCCGTCCTGGTACTAGCGACGCTCACCTTGACTCACTTGCTCCGCCATCCTTGGTCCATTGATTTTACTATGACTGCTGACCCCGATTCTGTGCCAGTGGCGGTGATGAACATTGTCCACAACCTGCTATATAGGCCCGAACCAAAAGACGGGCCGGTCTTGGTGACGGTAGAGTTTCAAGTTGATCGCTCACGGGGTTCCAAATTTGTTGATTTAATGCGTGAAGTCCGGCTGATCCACTTGCGCAACGGCGCATACAGTTGGCAATTGTTCGAGGATCCGAGCCGGCTCAACACGTTTCGTATCGAAATGATGGTTCCATCTTGGACTCAATATATGTTGCAGCAAGAACGAATGACGAAAGCCGATGGCGACCTCATTGCGCAGGCAGAGTCCCTGCACATGGGTCCAAATCCTCCGGAAGTGCGGACGTATCTTGGCGTCAATAAGGAACTCCTTTCGCACAAGCACAGAGACGCGACTGGATGAAGGCCAAGGACGCGGAGACCGTCCGGTCCACGACGACCTTTTACCGCGGTAGTCTGAACAAGTTTGTACAGTTCCTTGGCAATCGTTTCGATGAGCCCATAAGCGAGATCACCAAGCAAGATGTTGTGAATTTCGGAAATTCGTTGATCAAGCAAGTCTCGGCGAAGACCGCTAACCACGATCTGAAGGCTCTCAAAATGATGTTCAAGAGCGCCCAGAGAGACAGCGTCATCACCGAAGATCCTACCGAATTCGTTGAGCCAGTTAGGAAGGAACGAGCATCGAAGATTAAACGCCCATTTGGCGAATGATGCCGGTAATAGCTAGTTATCACCGCGCGCCGGTGACGCTACAACCGCCTTAGCGGGAAGAAGCCGATTCCTTAGCTTCGCTTTGCCGACGACGAAACTCCGCAACCCTGTGACGATTACCGCAAGTCGCTACGCTACACCACTGGCGGCGATGATTTTTCGTCGTGTCGTAGAAATAAAGGGCGCACGAGCTGTTGTCGGCGCAACGACGGAGATAGCTCAGATTCGCTTCGGCGAGGAAGAGAGCAATCTGGCGGGCGAGAATGGCGCGGGCGAGGACATCCCCTTGCAACTCGGAGGTTGAGCGGACAAGATGGAATTGCTTCTCGCCGACTCGGTGTAACACCTCGTGAAAAGTGTCGACAGCCAAGATCCGGTTAAGTCGCGTGAGAAAATGATCGCTGACTTTCCCGCCAGCGACAAGCGATGCCAGCACTTGTTTCCAATCTCGGCGAAGTTCCAATACATTTTTGAGAGCCTCGGGCCGGCGAGCAGCGGATACATCCAAACGTACGTCCGTTGAAATCTTCGCCTCCCCGAGCCAGTCGATCACGTCAGGCCACGCCCGCAAAAAATCGATTCCCGGGCCGGGCGGGGGGACAAGGGTGTTAGCAAAATCGACCGCCGGATGGGTGCCAACAAAAATAAATTCCGGACGGTTGGTCCCGCCATCTTCGGAGGCGTGAGGCATATAAGGCAACGTAATATTTAAACTATCGTTTGACAAGTTACTGATATCAGTTCACCTCTGTAATGTTCAACAGCAGATATAGCTAATTACAAGCAACGTCTAGTTGAGCAAGATCGAACCAAAACAGTGCAACAGCTTCTTATGATGATTTTCAATAACCTAAAGAATTCGTTCGTGTCAGCCGCCGCCTTCCTCGTCCTCGCCGGGACGGCGGTTCCCGTGCTGGCCGCGCCGGTCAAGAACATCGTGGTGGTGCACGGCGCCTTCGCCGACGGCTCGGGCTGGAAACCGGTCTACGACATTCTGGTCATGGACGGATACAGCGTCACCATTGTCCAGGAGCCGCTGACCTCGCTGGAGGAGGATGTCGCCGCGACTAAGCGAATCCTTGATCGCCAAACGGGCGCGTGCATCCTGGTTGGCCACAGCTATGGCGGCGCCGTCATCACCGAGGCTGGCAACGACTCCCATGTCGCCGGGCTCGTCTACATCGCTGCACTCGCACCGGATGAGACCGTGGCCACCTACGGTAAGAAGTTCCCCAACTCCGCCAAACCGCTGGTCAAGACATCGGACGGCTTTGTATTTCTCGATCCCGCGAACTTCCCAGCAGACTTCGCCGCCGACCTGCCACGCGAGCAGGCCGAGTTCATGGCGCACTCGCAGATGCTCACTGCGGTCAAGGTGTTCACGACGCCCATTACCAATCCCGCCTGGAAACTGAAGCCGAGCTGGTACCTGGTGGCGACGGCCGACAAAACCATCAACCCCGACCTGGAACGCATGTACGCCGAGCGCGCGCACAGCCACAAAGTGGAGGCGGAGGGAGCCAGCCATGCCCTCTACATCTCGCACGCCAAGGAAGTGGCGGCTCTCATCGAGGAGGCTGCCGACCAATCCCGTGTCGCCCAGTCTGACTAGTTTGGATCGGTCAGAATGAACGTTCTTTTACCTTAACAACGTCAGCTAAAACCAGAAAAACTACGATGAACACTACCCAGCAACCCGTCGCCATTGTCACCGGCGCTTCCAGCGGAATCGGCCTGGGCATCACCCAGGCGCTGCTCGAACGCGGCTGGCGCGTCGTGGCCACGTCGCGAACGATCAGTGAGTCGAAGGACCTTAAGCCTTCTCCGGATCTCGTCCTTGTGGATGGAGAGGTCAGCAAGAAGGAAACCGCCGTCAAGGTGGTGGACTCAGCCCTGAAGCATTTCGGCCGGATCGACCTGCTGGTGAACAACGCAGGGATTTTCATACCCAAGCCGTTCACTGAGTACACCGAGGACGACTACAATCGAGTAATGAACACCAATGTGGCCAGTTTCTTCTTCATGACACAGCAAGTGATTCCACAGATGAAGAAGCAAAATTCGGGGCATGTGGTGAACATCTCGGCGGTCCTGGCGGATCAACCGAGCGGCGCCGTGTCCGCACTTTTGGCCGTGCTTTCGAAGTCGCCGATGCCGGCTGTGAGTAAGGCGCTGGCGTTGGAGTACGCGGCGAACAACATCCGGTTCAACACGGTGTCGCCCGGCAACATCAACACGCCGATGCACGCCAAGGATAATCACGCGGCGCTGGCGAAGTTTCACCCCCTCGCTCGGATGGGTGAAATTTCTGACATCGTCGGCGCGGTGCTCTATCTCCAGAACGCCACCTTCGTAACGGGCGAAAACATCCGAGTCGATGGAGGGGTCCATGCCGGCCGGTAACAAGTCCACCTTCGCCAAACCGGGTTCGCGCTTGCGCGAACTCGGCCTGGTGCTCCCACAGGCGCCGACGCCCTTGGGAGCCTATCTCGAGGCTTCCGAGGTCGGCTCATTGCTCTTTCTCAGCGGGATGCTTCCGGTGGTGAATCGCAAACTCTCCATAACCGGACGGCTCGGAGAAAACCTCTCGGTCGAGCAAGGCCGCGAGGCGGTGCGGATTGCCGCGATGAACGCCTTGGCGGTCGCGCAGCAACATCTTGGCGACCTGGATTGTGTAAAGAAGCTGGTGAAGCTGAGCATTGTTCTGGTCACGACGGAGCAGTTTGTCGAGCACGCCGCCGTCGCTGACGGTGCATCGGATCTGTTTGTTCAACTGTTCGGAATCGAAAACGGTCACGCGCGGATGGTGTACGGGGTTCAAAGTCTGCCAATCGGCACGCCTGTCGTTGTGGAGGTCATCTTCGAGATCACATGAAACGGCCCTTGGTAATCCTAGCTGCAGTCATACTTATTATGAACATCGCGAATGCTCTGGCTGAAGTTTCCTACCGCACAGTCCGCGTCGATGATCTCGATATTTTCTATCGCGAGGCTGGGCCGAAAGATGGACCTGCGATCCTGCTCCTGCACGGGTTGCCCTCATCGTCCCGGATGTATCAGCCGCTGTTGGAGTCGGACTTGGCCAACCAGTACCATCTTGTCGCGCCGGACTATCCCGGCTTTGGACATTCGTCCTGGCCGGATCCCAAAAGCTTCGCTTATACCTTCGATCATTTGGCCCAGATAATAGAGGACTTTACGGAGCAACTGCATCTGGAACACTACACGCTGTTCATGCAGGACTACGGTGGCCCGGTGGGTTTTCGTATGGCCTTGGCTCATCCCGAAAGAGTTCAGGCGATGATTATCCAAAATGCCGTCTCGCACGAAGAAGGCCTATCTCCACTTTGGGCCGTTCGGCGTGCTTTTTGGGAAGATCGGCCGGCCCACGAGGCTGAGGTGCGAAACAACCTGTTGTCCCTTGAAGCAACCCGCAAGAGGCACGTCGGCACTTCGCCAGATCTCGCTCAGTATAATCCCGATTTGTGGGTAGACGAGTATTACTTCCTGAACCAGCCGGGACAGGGGGATATTCAGTTGGATCTCTTTTACGATTATCAAAACAACCTCAAGTCCTACCCGAAATGGCAGCAGTGGCTTCGCGACAACAAGCCGCCGCTGCTCGTTCTTTGGGGACGTTACGATACGTCGTTCACGGTAGCCGGTGGAGAAGCGTACCGAAAGGATGACCCCCGGGCCGAGGTACACATCTTGGACGCCGGGCACTTTGCGCTGGATCTGAAGCCGAAAGAAATCATGCGTCTCACTCAAGACTTCATGGCAAGGCAAGCATCATAAGTGCGGGTAATGTCGAACAAATGGCTGAAGTCTAAATTATATTTAAAATGAAAACCTACCTATTCTTATCATTCGCCGGATTTATAGCGGTGCTAGGGGCAGCTCTTCCCGCGTTTTCTCAGTCGTGGCCGGCGGGAGTCACTCCTGTCCGCGGTGTCGTTGAGAGCAGTTCCGGCGACCTGCTGACGGTGAACTCAAAGACCGGTCCCGTAAAGATTCGTCTCGGAAGCCCATTGCAGGTCTATAGAGATATTCCGTCAGATCTCGCTCATGTGAACAGTTCCTCCTACGTCGGGGTCCTTTCCTTCAAGCAGCCCGATGGCTCCGAGCGCGCAAAGGAAATCTATATCTTCCCCGAAGAACTGCGCGGAACGGGCGAAGGGAGCTTTCTGCTAGATCAGAGCCAACCCAACACCGAAAGTAACAGCAGAATGACTAACGGCACCGTGTCAGGACCACGGATAACTAATGACAGCGTCTCCCGTTCGCGTATGACGAACGGAACGGTGAACGCCAGGCTCGAGGCATCGAAGCTCACGGTGCAGTACAACGAAGGGGTACAGACCATCAGCGTGCCCCCGGATGTCACCGTCGTTGCTCTGACTGTAAGTCCGGAACAGCTGAAACAGGGAGAGAATGTTCTCGTACTCGCAAAGAACCAGCCGGATGGATCTCTTACGACAACGAAGGTCATCTCCACAAAATAGTTCTGCAAAATAAATCAGTAGCCGCGTACGGCATGCAATGCAGGAAGCCTCACATCCGGAAGTGCCAAGCGCAGAGGTCTCTGTCAAGGAGGATGCCTCACCTCAGGCCACCCGTCTTGTCATCCGCAAGCACCATGCCCTCGTCCGCTGGACCCATTGGCTTAATATTCCGCTCTTGATCGGGCTTATCCTGAGCGGCATGTCCATCTACTGGGCTTCTCCTGTATACCAGCACAAGCCGAATCCAACTTCCGGCAACTTCGATTACCTGGCAGACGTCGGTATCTGGCTCTGCGCTCACCTGCCCGGTTTAAGCCACTACAGTGATCCGCCCAATTGGATCTATAACCACTTCAGCCTTGGTCCCTGGATGCTGTCGCAGGCGCTTCGCCTGCACTGGCTCTTCGCGTACCTCTTCATGTTCAACGGGCTGCTTTATCTGGTTGGTCTGGCTCTTGGTGGTGGGTACCGAGCCCTATTGCCCCGACTTACGGACATGCGGGACGCGCTCTCGATGATGGGCTACTATGCTGGCCTATTCTTTGCGAAGGTAGCCCGTCGAGCTTGGCCACATCCTGAAGTAACAACCAAGTACAATGCGCTACAACGGCTGTCGTATTTCGCCATGCCCGTGGCCGGAACACTCGCTATCCTTACCGGCTGGGCCATCCACAAACCAATGCAGCTTGATTGGCTTGCCGCTCTCTTTGGCGGATATGACACCGCCCGGATTTGGCATTTCTGGCTGATGGGGCTCTTTCTGGTCTTTGTCGTTCCTCACGTCATCCTGATCTTTGCGGACGGTTGGGACACACTGCGTTCCATGGTTACCGGGTGGTCAAAAAGAACGAAAGGGACAGCAAATGGCCAGTAACGATCCCCATAAAACTCCCGATCCCCGACTCCATGAGGCTGACGAGATCTCCGATCAGTCAGGGAGCGAAATCGGTCCCCCGGCGGACATGACCGCTGAGAAAGAAGCCCCCCCTACACCGTCTGATCCCGCGAGCAAAGAAGCTCCAAAATTGCCTTCATCAAAAGCGGAGCCTAAACCCCTCCCTCTATCCTCGCCTCGGCGACTCCACGATATGTTCCCCGAGCAGGAACCGAGGAGCTTTGCGGTCCCTGAACGAGACCTGAGACGCCGTACCCGTCGCGACTTTCTCATCTTGGGTCTGGGCACTCTTGCGGCTGCTGCTGCCGCTGGCCTCCTCTTGCCGTCCGATACCCTCAGACGGTTCGGTTTTCGATCTTTGGGCAGTTCGCCGCTGAAGGAGAACTTTCTTAACAAGGTGTTGGCGTTTGACGATGAGGTTGCCAAATATCTCTATTCACCCGAACGGTTGCTTCCCACTTACAGCAAGTCGCAGATTACGGATTTGCGCAACAACTACAACGGTGCCACTCCAGACCCCAGCTATATTGCCGACTGGAAGCTGACTCTCAAGGGTTTGGCCTCCGGATCGACTGTAACCCTCGCAATCCGGGACCTGCAGGATCGGTTTGCGGTTCATGAGCAGATCACACGCCTTGTCTGCGTAGAGGGGTGGAGCGGCATTGGATGGTGGGCGGGGATTCGTTTCGACGCCCTCCTCCGCGCCTATTCCCCAAGTGCCAACGCGAAGTGGGCACGTCTAGATTCCTCCGTGAACTTGGACGGCATGGGTAATCCAGATTCGTATTACGTTTCGATCGACCTTGCTACCGCTCGTCATCCGCAGACATTGCTGGCGACTCATCAGAATGGGCAGCCTCTGTCTGTCGAACACGGAGCTCCACTGCGACTGATCGCTCCGATGAAAATCGGCCTGAAAAATATTAAGGCCATCACACAGATCTCTTATTCGGCAGAAGAACCGATGGACTATTGGGCCGAACGCGGCTACTCGAGATATCAAGGCATCTAACTAGACCTCTCCATCATGTTCACAGCGTTGCCCTTGTTAGATCAAAAGGCTGATGACATAATCCGGCTGACGGACGCTTTCCTGGTTAAACAACAGATCAAATAAACCGCCGAGGCGTCCCCAGCGCAATCCGCGGAACACCGCACAGAAATCAAGACTGACGGCGAACTCTGTTTGTAGCCATTCGGTGTCTTGACGAGCTCCTACAGGAGAAAGGTGGGCGGAGCACAAGAATTCCTGCTTCGATAGTAGCCAATTATCGCCGCGCGCCGGTGACGCTACAAGCGCCTTAGCGGGAAGAAGCCGATTCCTTAGCTTCGCTTTGCCGACGACGAAACTACGCAACCCTAACGGCGTCGAGCATCCTGATACCCTGAGGACCTGCTTTGATCTGTCGGTTTGTTTGCGTTCAGAAAGCGAAATCCAAGAGGCAAGCGCCTTTCCGCAGCGTGCGCCGGATCGACTACCGCAAAGCAGTGGTGCAAATTTTTGCACCCCGTGCAACGTCCGTCAAAGTATCACGGGATACCAGGAGAACTCTGCGGAAATCGCTGGACTTGTTATTAGGTAATCGTGTTACGATTCCGGTAACTTGTTGATAATTAACTACTTGGAGGCGAGGGGAGTTGAACCCCTGTTCTCATCTTGTCTTGTTTATAGAGATCTCTCGATGTCCACGGATGCCCTACAGTAAAGGATGCTCGATCATTTGAGATTTACGGAGAAGTCCATAGACGAACTGAGATGTTATCAGTATGTTACTATATGGCGAGCATATGGAAACGTACGCACCCAAAATCGAAGTCAAAATATTGGATTGCTTGCTGGCGTGACAGGCAGGGCGGACAACATCGAGCATCCACAAAGAAGACCGATCGAAAAGAGGCTCTCAAAGTTGCCGAAGAATCTGAGGAAGCTTCGCTCGGAAACAAGACGCTACAACAAATTCAGGAAACCCTGATTCGGCTGCATGAGCAGGCTACGGGATCAAAGGTTCCGCGCTATACCGTCGCGGAGTATGTAGATGAGTGGAACAAGGGAAAGAGCGTTTCTACCAAGCCTTCCACCCAGACCTTTTACAAGGGCGTCACCGCGAAATTCACAGAGTTTCTGCAGGAACGAGCCGCAAAGCCTTTGCTGCTGATTTCAAAACAAGATGTGATCGCCTTCCGTAACGATCTAGCATCCAAGGTCTCTCCTAAGACAGCTAATCACGGCCTCAAGTGCGTCAAAATGCTGTTCAAAAGTGCCAAGCGCGATGGAGTGATCTCTGAAGATCCGTCC